>NZ_BAEW01000002.1:0-243614 GCF_000246925.1 Peptoniphilus rhinitidis 1-13
GAGTTAAATATACTCCAGTAAATCCTTGCAAAGAAACTAATATCGCCAAAAATATATATCATCTATATAAGAATTAAGCCCTTTTTTAGTTATTTCATTTATGATTAGTTCAATAAACTTATCTTTTATATCTAATTTTTTCTGTAAATATAATTTCCTAAAATATTTATCTGAAAAAGAATAATCAATTATTGATATTACAGAAGAATATCCATGGCACAAATTAGAAATGTTCAAGTTTAAGTCATCTTTACATAAAAGATTTATAAGTTCTCTTATGTAAAAATTTTTTTCTTCTTCATATCCTAAATATGAATAGGTTTTTATTAATCCTCTTAAAATTCCCAAGTTACCATTACACCAGCTCGACTTATAATTTTCTAAATCTAATTTATATTTTTTGTTGTATAAATCATCAAGATTTAATTTTACAGGCCAATAAAGTACATTATTTATTTTCCTACAAAATTTTTTGTAATAAACTAATATTTTTTCTATAGCATTATCTAAATCTTTAATATTATATCCTTTGCTTTTTGCTTTTGCTAACACTATAGCAATTGAAATAATTCCGTGGGCCATTCCGAAATTTAAATGTCCATGTGGAAAATTTATAGTTTCTAAATCATTTTTTTGCATTTCTCTTTTTATAAAAAATTTATTATCTTCAATTGTTATTGATACTAAATATTTAATTATATCTTCTATTCCTTTTTGTTCAAAATTATTATCTAGAAAATAGTACAAATCTCCTGATAATCCACCAATAATATCATAAAAATTATAATGAATGCTTTTATATCCTTCATAATTTTTAAGTAAGTTCAGTGTGATTTTAAAAAATAATCTATCAATACTTTTTGAAAAATTTTTTAGTAATCCTGTTATAAGTGAAAATTCTTTCAACACAAAAGCAAATTGTCCTAATCCTCCAATCATACCACAATTATATATTATATTTCCTTTATTAAATTCATCTTTCATAATCTTATAATAATCGTAAACTTTTTCTATATAAATATCATTATAATTATTCAATAATAATCGATTTATTATCATAATATCGTTTGAATCTATTATTTTATCTTTATTTATAAAATAATCTGACATGCTATCATTAATATTAGTGATCTTTTGCTCATAATTCTTAATCATACTAGATATCCTTGTTTTTATTCAAATTAAAATCACTTATACTTTTTATTTAATAAAAATGGAGTATATAAAACTATATTAATTATTACAGATACAAGTAAAAATTCTTTTGTAAAAATAGAATCTTGATTGTAATCTGCACTCGTGAAATTAGTCATAAACATATTGTGCAAAAGATGTATGAAAGTTACCATAATAACACTTCTACTCTCCATGTAGATGAGTCCAAGCACTATCCCAATGGCGATACAAAATACAGTAATTTCTATACCTGCATATATGCCTTCTGTTCCAGAATAAAATACCAAACAATACAAGGGAAAATGAGACAAACCCCACATAAGACCAGTTAACAAAACTCCTATTCTATTGCCATATAATGATTGAAGTCTTGTTTGTGAAAAATATCTCCAACCATATTCTTCACCCATAGTAAATATTAAATTAAAAGTTGTACTAATTAATCCTAGGGTTAAGGTCCCAGCTAACCTATTAAGAAGATCAGTAAAATCAACTTCTGATTGAAAATAAAAATTTAATATTCCCATTCTAAATAAATCTATTATAATTACAATAAAAGCCCATTTAAGAAATAAAGCAAAATTAAATTTTCCTCTTAATCTTTTATCATCTATCGTTAATACATAAAGACTAATTAACCAACCTAAATACACGACATAATCAATCTTATTTAAAACTTTTTCTGAAAAGAATGACAATATGTAAAAAAATATAGATAATATGAAGTATAAGGAATATATCAGACTAAATTTATCTTTAGATAAATCTTTTAACTTAAAATCTTTTTCTAATAAAATTGCAATAAAAGCAGGAACTAAACTCATGACAAGTGTTATAACCCCTGTATTATCTGTTTTATAAAAATATTTACATGTAATTCCTATCAAAAAATCTAGAAAAAGAACTATAAATAAGAAATATCTTATTTCTTTTTTTGTGCTCATATTAACTCCTCTCCTTCACCGTTTTATTAACTCACTCATTTATTTATATTCACAAAATATCTTATTATTTATTAATCATAATAAAGTATCAATAGTTACTACTAAAGATTATAAATCTTCTAAGCTACTCTATACATCTTTATTGAATCTAAATTATTAAACTTTTTATCCATCTTTATATAAAAATATTGTTTCAAGCTAAAAAAAGAGATTCCACACCTCCTTTTTCAGATCATATATAAATATTTACAATACTTTTATAGATTATCTAATTTATTTATAATATATTTTTTATATTTTATAAAATTTTCGTCTTCAAAAAAATTATCATGGAAATTTTCTTTGATATTAATTTCATCAATAATTGTACCAGGATTTCTCCCTAAAATATAAATTCTATCAGAAAGTTTCACTGCTTCTTCTATATCATGAGTTATAAAAATAGTCGAAATTTTCATTTCATTTATAATATTTTTATACCACTTGTGAATTGAAGCTTTTGTTATCGCATCCAATGCACTAAAAGGTTCATCTAAAAGTGTAACTTCACTTCCAAAAACATAAGTCCTTAAAAGAGCTGCACGCTGTGCCATTCCTCCTGACAGTTGTGATGGATATTTATATTCATTACCCTCTAATCCAAAATCCTTAAACAAATCTTTCACTTTTTCTCTTGCAACTTTTTTCTTATCTCCACGAAGAACAAGTGGAAGAGATACATTATCTATAATGGTCATATATGGAAGTAGAAGATCCTTTTGGAGCATATAAGATACTTTCCCTGCCTTATTTGTAATCTCTTTATCTCTTAAAAAAACTTTTCCACTATCTGGCCCGAGAAGACCTGCTATTATATTAAATAGCGTAGTCTTCCCACTCCCAGATACTCCAACGAAAGACACTAATTCTCCTTTATTTAGTTTAATATTTATATCTTTTAAAATAATCTTATCATCAAAAGATTTGTTAATATTTTCTGTTCTTAAAATCTCTAATTTTTCACTCATTTTAAATTTTCTGGATTTACAAAATCATTGGTGAAACCAAAATCCTTTGGAATTTCATTTTCAATTAGTCCATTTTCAAAGAGCCAAGTATAGAAATCATTCCATCTTTTTGAATCAATTTGACCAAAGTATTCTGCATCATCTTTATATTTATCTTTTAGATATTCCATTCCACCTTTTACAAGATCCTTATCAAGTTCAGGATTTGCCTTTACAAGAATTTCTGCTGCTTCATCAGGGTTTTCAATCGCATATTCGTACCCCTTAACAAAAGCCTTCATAAATCTTTTTGCAACATCTTCTTTATCTTTTAAGAAATCATTATTTGCAATCAAAATAGGTGTGTAATAATCAAAAACAGGACTTATATCTTTAAATGCAAAATAATTTATTGGAACATTTTGATTTTTTGCCAAAACTCCATCTACTTGATAAAAAATCCAAACTGTATCAATATCTCCATTTATCGCTTGCACTGCATTTGTAACATTTTCAGGAATCATTTCTACTTTAGAAAAATCTCCTCCATCATCTTCTACAACTTGTTTTAAAATAGCTTGTTCAATTTCAAGTCCCCATGTTGCATAATTGTGACCTTCCATATCCTTTGGTCTTTCAATATTTTTTTCTTTTAAAGAAATCACACCAGAAGTATTGTGATTAATAATTGCAGCAATTGCTGTAACTGGAAGTGGATCCTTATTTGCAAAAGCTGGTGCAATTGTATCTTGGAAAGAAATCCCTAAATCTGCTTTGCCAGATGCCACAAGAGCTTCTGCCCCATTTGCAGGCGGTTGATTAATTTCTACTTCAATACCTTCATCCTTAAAAAATCCCTTTTCGATTGCAGTGTAAAGACCTGCATGATTTACATTTGGATCCCAATCTAGCAAGAAACTAACTTTTTCTGTTTTTACATCTTCTTTTTCATTTTTATTTTGATTTTTACTTTTTTCGCCGCCATCTCCACAAGCAGTAAGCATGGCACAAGCCAAAAATATAATAAGTACTTTTTTTAAATTTTTCATTTTTCCTCCATCCACGGCATCATTTTCTTTTGAATAAAACTAACGAGTTTCATCAAAATTAATGAAATTGCCGAAATTAAAAATATAACTGCAAACATCTTGTCAAAGGAATAGTTCTTCTGAACTCTTATCATATAAACTCCTAAACCTTTAAAACCTCCAAGCCACTCGGCAATAACTGCACCAACAACAGAATATGAAACCGCAATCTTAAAAGCAGAGAAAAAATTAGAAAGACTTTCTGGAAGTTTTATATATTTATAAATTTCGTATTTACTTGCTCCCATTGCCTTTAAAAGTTTTATCTTATCTTGATCCACTTGCTTAAAAGCCTCGAGAAGAGAAATTGCAACTGGAAAGAATGTCACAATCACAATCAAAGTGATTTTTGGAACAATCCCATAACCCATCCACAAAACTAAAAGTGGTGCAATTGCAACTGTCGGAACTGTTTGCGTAATTACAAGTATTGGGTAAAGTGCAGAATAAATTGTTTCAGACAAATCCATCAAAAGTGCCACAATAAAACCAAGAGTAACACCAACAAAAAGTCCCCAAAAAGCTTCCGTAAGAGTAGTTCCCAAATGGGACAATATAGTAGAAAAATCATTTACAAAAGCCTTTATAACATCAATTGGTTTTGGCAAAAGATATGGTCCAACTATTCCCTTTGTTGTTACAAATTGCCAAAGAGCTAAAATAATTATTATCAAAGAAGCTGCTGAGATATTATCCTTGATATTTACCTGTTTTTTCTTCAATTGTCAAAATTCCCTTTTCTGAATAAAATATTTTACTATAACAAGCAACCTGTTCTGATAAATCGCCTGCAATTTTTACACAGTTTTTCAAAATTTCAAAAGCCTTATCATAATCATCAAGCTCAATTACAGTTTCAAAAGGTGTAACAACATAATTCACATTTTCATCAATAATATATTCAATTACTTTGTCAACCACAGCAACTACTGATTCAGATGTAGCTTCTTTTGTAGTTGGCAAAACCTGTATTGCCACTGAAATCTTCATATATACCTCCTAAAATAAATTTGTACAAATTTTTGCATAAAAAAATTCCCATAGCGGGAACATACTTTTCCCACGACAGCATTACCTGCCCCGGTCCAAAGGGTTTAAGGATAAACCTAATCTCAGCAAACGCTCCCCTGATATAATTATTATAGCTACAAGCAATATTTATTACAAGTTTAAAATTTAATGAAAAAGTGGAGTTAAGCCTAATATAGCGCTCACATAAAATTGAATTAAAATCAGATATGGCAATTAAATTTATATAAAAAAGTCTAGATATGAAATTATCCAATATTACAAAACTAGAAATTTGAAATTGATTTTAATTTACAGAAATAGTTATATTAAAAATTATAAAATTATTTATTATCTTATCTCTTTTAATAATTAATAAATTGGGAAAATATATAATATATAACTTTATTCTAATAAGGGGAAAATATAATATATAACTTTATTCTAATAAGGGGAATTTATATGCCAAAAAATTATACTAAAGATTTAATACGAAAAGAATTTATAAATCTTTTAAATAAAAACAATTACATAATATTACTGTAACTGAACTAGCTAAGCAATGTAAAATTGAAAGAAAGACTTTTTATTATCACTATGAAAATTTACCTCAATTAATTAAGGAAATTTTTGACGAAGAACTTGAAAATGTAATTGAGGAGTTTAATGAAACCTTATCATGGGAAGAAAGCTTTATTTTGGCTGCTAAATTTATCTTAGATAATAAAAAAGTTGTAAAGCATATGTACGAGTCTGATTATAAGGTTGAGTTGGAAAAATATATTTTTTCTATTTCCGGTGAGATAATGAAAAAATATGTAAGAAGAGTTGCTGTGGATACTAAGGCACAAGAAATTGATATAACATTAATTGCTTATTTTTATCAATGTGCACTAAGTAGTTCTCTGATTCAATGGGTAGCGACTGACATGAAGACTGATCCAAAAGCTATTACTCGTAGAATTGGTGAGCTAATGGACGGTAATATTTTATTGTCTTTAAAGAGAAGTGAAAACTTAGAAAAGTTTACCCAAAATTTTGAAATTGAGTAAAACTAACCCAATATTAAAGTTTTGGTAGATGAAACTTTATCTGGATAATGTTTTAATTAATTTGTAGGAAAGGATAAATAATTTTTGGAAAAAGTATAAGTAACTATCAAAGGAGGGTATTATGGAACTAAAAACTTATGATAAAAGACTCAAACTAACTAATGGCGACTTTCAAAGATTAGTTAAAGCGAGAAAACCAGAAGGTATAGAAGAAAAATCTGCTTATTTAATTGGAACAGGAGTTGCATCACTTACTGCAGCATGTTTTTTAATTAGAGATGCTCACATGGAAGGTAAAAAAATTACTTTCTTGGAACAATTAGATATAGCTGGAGGCTCACTAGATGGTAAATGCATGGAAACCAGAGGATATGTTGCTCGTGGTGGTAGAGAAACTGGAGCTCACTTCGAATGTTTATGGGATATTTGGAGCTCAATTCCAAGTATTGAAGATCCAGAAATGAGCGTGTTGGATTCTTATTATTACACAAATTATGATGATCCGAACTTTAGTAATTGCCGTATCACTCATAAACAAGGTGAGCGTTATGACGATGGTAATTTTAATCTAACTCAAGATCAAGTTAAAGAAATTGCTGAACTTTGCATGACTCAAGATGAACTACTAGAAGATAAGGCTATAGAAGATATTTTCTCTGATGGACTTTTAAACTCAGACTTCTGGACTTATTGGCGAACAATGTTTGCTTTTGAAAACTGGCACTCTGCACTGGAAATGAAACTATACTTAAATCGTTTCATCCACCATATAGATGGATTTACTGACCTATCAGCAGCAAGATATACAAGATTCGACCAATACAATTCACTTGTTAAGCCAATGGTTAAGTATCTTGAAGACCACGGCTGTAATTTCCAATACAATATTAAGGTAACAGATGTAGATTTTGATATATCTGAAAATAGAAAAGTTGCTACAAAAATTATAGCAGAAGATAAAGACGGAAACGACAAGTCTATAGACTTAACAGAAAATGATCTTTTATTTATAACTAATGGTTCTATGACAGAAAACTCAAGTTATGGTGATGACAACACACCAGCAGAACTTAGTGATGAACAAACTGGTTGCTGGGAAATGTGGAAAAACATTGCTAAAAAATCAGATGACTTTGGTAACCCTGAAGTATTTTGCTCTGATGTAGAAAAAAGTAATTGGGAATCATGTACAATAACTTGCCACGATGAATCAGTTCCAAAATACATTGAAAAAATCACAAAGAGAAGCCCTTATACTGGAAAAACAGTTACTGGTGGTCTAGTAACTTGTGTTGACTCAAGCTGGTTAATATCTTGGACAATAAATAGACAAGGACAATATCCAGAACAACCTGAAAATGATGTTGCTGTTTGGGTTTACGGTCTATTTACAGATGTTGAAGGTGACTACATCAAGAAGAAAATGAGAGATTGTACAGGTAAGGAAATTACAAAAGAATGGTTATACCACATCGGTGTTCCTGTAAATGAAATTGATGCACTTGCTGAAACTTGTACAGCTGTACCTGTTATGATGCCATACATTACAGCTCAATTTATGCCTAGAAAATTTGGCGATAGGCCACTAGTTGTTCCAAAGGGTGGAGTGAACTTTGCTTTCTTAGGACAATTTGCAGAAACTCTTGACGATCCAGGAAGAGATACAGTATTTACAACAGAATATTCTGGAAGAACAGCTATGGAAGCAGTTTATGTTCTTTGCGGAGTAGAAAAAGCTGTGCCAGAAGTTTATGCTTCAAGATATGACATAAGATATCTTCTAAATGGAATGGTTTCTTTATCAGATGGTAAAAAACCTGAACTTCCACTTAGCCCATTACAAAAGATGAAAATTGCAAAATTTATTAAGGGAACAGATATAGAAGAAATGCTAAAAGAATTTAATATAATTTAGTATTATTAAAAATAAAATTGTTGCAGTATAATTACGCTGCCCTATAACCTTAGATTAACTACCAGAGAAATTATAAACTATCTCTGGTAGTTTTTTATCTAAATTTTTATTTTAAGCAAAAGCTTTTTAATTTCTATTTAGCTTTTATTAATTTAATGCTATTAGATATACCTATATTTATAAATCTTTTATAAAAAATCGACTTTCAAAAACCAACTTTCGGAAATCAATTCATATTTTCTATTTTAAATTATCCAATTACTTTTAAAATTTTAAAGAATTTTCTGTATTGTGGAATATTTTTTCTTGTCCTTTATAGCATCTCTCTTATAAAAATTAAATCAGTTACTTTGCTTGATAAAATCTATAAAATTTTTCTTCATCACTTTTATATCAAAAGTTTCATTTACTCTAATCTTCCTCCTTTTGTATAAAGGTTGTAGTAATAATCTTTTCTATCCATTAACTCTTTATGGCTTCCTCTTTCTATAATTCCATCCTTTGTCATTACAATTATTAAATCTGCATTTTGCACTGTTGTAAGTCTATGTGCAATAGTAATTGTAGTCCTTCCTTTGGAAAGTTTTTCTATGGAATCTTGTACAATTATTTCACTTTTATTGTCTAGAGCAGACGTTGCTTCATCTAAAATTAATATTGGTGGATTTTTTAGAAAAACTCTTGCAATAGAAATTCTTTGTTTTTGTCCTCCTGATAATTTTACACCCCTCTCTCCAACATAGGTGTCAAATCCATCAGGTAAATTTTTTATAAATTCATATGCTCCTGCAAGTTTTGCTGCTTCAATTATTTCTCCATCACTTGCGTCACTTTTTCCATATCCAATATTGTCTTTCACAGTTCCTGAAAATAAATATACATCTTGTTGCACTATTCCAATATTTTCTCTTAATGATTTTATTTTTATATCACGTACATCAATACCATCTACATTTACAGAACCACTGTCTACATCATAAAATCTTGGTATTAAATTACAAATTGTAGTCTTTCCTGCTCCACTGGGTCCAACAATTGCAAGCTTTTCTCCAGGAGTTATATCAACACTAAAGTTTTCTAAAACTTTTTCTCCACCTTCTCCATAACTAAAATAAACATTCTTAAAGGAAATTTCTCCTCTCACATTTTTTATTTCTTTTGCATTTTTTCTATCCTTTATGTCAGATTCAACAGACATAATTTCTGCAAACCTTTCAATTCCAGTCATTCCTTTTTGAAACTGTTCTGTGAATTCTATAATTCTTCTCACAGTTGCAAGAAGTGATTGCACATACATTACATAGACAATCAAATCTTCTGGTCCAATTTCCCTCTTCATAAGGAAATATCCGCCACTTGCTATCAGGATAAGATACATCAAACCATCAAAAACTCTGTTAATTGTATTAAATCCTGCCATTGATTTGTAATATCTCTTTTTGATGTTTAAAAATTTATCATTTTCATTCATAAATTTTTCGTTTTCAACATCTTCATTTGCAAAAGATTTTACAACTTTTATTCCTAGTAAAGAATCTTCTATGGAAGAGTTCAAATGCCCAATGTGAACTCTTTGATCTTTTTGTGCTTCACGCATTTTCTTTCTAAATCTTCCTGAGAAAAATATCATAAGAGGAATCATAATATAAATCAAAAGAGTCATCTTCACATTTATATTTAAAAGAATAATTAAAGATACTAGTATTTTTATTGCCCCAATAAAATATTCTTCTGGACAGTGATGTGCAAATTCTGTTATGTCAAAAAGGTCATTTGTAATTCTTGACATTATAACTCCGACTTTTGTTTCGTTGTAAAAAGTATCAGAAAGAGTTTGAAGATGCGAATATAAATCACGCCTCATATCTGTTTCTATTCTCGCACCCATTATGTGCCCAATACTTGTCATAAAATACTGAGCAATTATTTCCACAATTTTTATTGAAATATATATAAGAGAAAGTTTTAATACAAAATCAAAGGTAATAGATTCTAAATCTTTCATCCCTCTATTTGTAAGTGCTCTTAGAATCAAGGGCAAGATCATTTCACTTGCAGTTGTAAAGGCTGCACAAAATAAATCTAAAAACAAAGTCAATTTATACTTATAAAAATATGGCATTACTTTTTTTATTAAATTTTTATTTTTCATTTTTCCCCCTATTTGTAATTTTTTTAATTTTCTATTTTACATTCATAATAACACAAAAAATCTTTTCTTTAAATTGAAAAGAATCCCTTTACTTGACATAAAATTTTAAACAAATTATAATTTGAGAAGATATAAAGGAGTTTTTAAATTGGAAAATAAAAGTAATACAAGCTCAAAAATTGCAAAGTCAACTCTTGCAATAATAATCTTTTCGTTAATAGGAAAAGTTTTTGGATTTTTTAGAGAGTCTTTAACTGCAAATGTCTTTGGTGCAGGAACTGAAATGGACGCCTTTTCTCTTGCACAAGCTGCAACTGCAACGATTGCAGCTTTTGTAACTCAAGCTATTGCAACAACTTATATACCATCAGTTCAAAAAGCTGAACTAGATTATGGTAAAAACCAAAAAAATTATTTTACTAATAATTTATTATCAATTGCCTCACTTGTATCCTTTGTACTTATCATCCTTGGTATAATTTTTCCAAGGCAAATTGCATACTTAACAGCATCCCAAGCTGATAAAGAAACTTATGATATTGTTGTTAAATTAATTCAAGTTGGTATGCCAGTAGTATTATTTTCATCATGGGTTGGGGTAATGGAAGGATATTTGCAACATGGTGGCAAATTTGCTGCAGCTGGTGCAATAGCAATTCCTCTAAACTTAACATATATAATATATTTAGCATTATTTTCTCGTCATGTTGGTATAATAGGGCTTACAATTTCATCTGTACTAGGAATACTTGCAGAATTTTTATTTTTACTTCCTCATGCAATGAAAATCGGTTACAAACCTAAATTTGTCTTGGATTTTAAAGATGAATATGTAAAAGAAGCAATAACTCTTGCTCTTCCTGTTTTTGTTTCTGTATCTATAAATGATATAAACACACTTGTAAATAGATCTTTGGCTTCTGGAATGGGTAGAGGAGCTGCTTCAATTTTATATTATGCGAATAAAATGAACACAATGATTATTGGTATTTTTATAACTGCAATAACTGCAACAATTTTTCCAGTACTAACAAGGACACTTGGTCAGGGAAATATGCGTGACGGAAAAAAAGTTATGAATGCATCAATAAAATCAGTTTTATTTTTAACTGTTCCTGCAACTGTGGGGCTAATAGTATTGGCAAGACCAATTATAGAAATTGCCTTTGTGCGTGGAGCTTTTACTCCAGAAAATGGGATTGCGGCAACTTCTACGCTTAGATTTTATTCACTCTCACTTATTTCTATATCATTAATAAATGTATTAAATAGAATTTATTATTCCGTTGATGACACAAAGACTCCATTTTATGTTGGAGTTGTAAATGTGGCAATAAATGTTGGGCTAAACCTCTTAGTTGCAAGACACTTTGGCACAAATGGACTTGCTGCATCAGTTTCAATTGCAACTATGATAGCAGTTTTTATTTCATTTATACTTTTAAAGAAAAAAATTGGAAATCTTGGAGTAAAATCCTATATAAAAGCACTTGTTAAAGCATTAATGGCATCTTCTGTTATGGGACTTGTTACGCTTGCCTACTTCCCTTATGAAAAATTAATTATTTCTTTTGCTAGTGGTGGTATGCAAACACTTTTGCGTTTGATTCTTTTAATAATTATAGTAGCAATTGCCGCTGTTATTTATTTAATTTGTCTATATTACTTGGGTGTTCGCGAAGTTAGAGATGTTGTGCCTATTTTAAAAGGAAAAATAGAAAATAGGAAACAAAGAAAGTTAGAAAATTAATATTTTGAAAAGAACTTGGGAAACTGAGTTCTTTTTAATTTAAAACTTTTTAATTTTTTAATTAATTAAAGTAGTTATTTTATATTTAAGTGGTATAATATAAATAATTGGAGGTGCTGAAATGCTATATTTTATTTTAATTGTAGTCATTGTCCTTATCTTTTATTTGTGGAAATCTAAAAGTAATAAAAAAGCTCTTCCCGCTAATAAAAAAAATATAAATGAAACTACAAAAAGCTCGGCTAGATTACATAAAGAAGATTCAAAGAAAAATGTAAAAATTTCTAACGAAACTAACCTTAATAGAGAAAAATCTCAAGACAAAAATTTGAAAAAAGAAGGAAATGAACCTTCCCAAGAAAAGCTTCACGATTTGGAAATTAAAAGTCCTGATACAGATAAAAATGTCAAAAAAATAATCAATGAATCCAAAAAAGATGAATCTTCAGAAGAGAATAAAAAAGACAAAACTCCTACAACAAATAAAAAATATGAAGATGTTATAAATTCTTTAAATAATTCTTCAAAAGAAATACAACCAGAAAAATTTTCTATAAAAAAAGAAAATACCAAGACTAAAAAAATTACAGAACTTTATCCAAATCTTTGTGATTCAAAGGAAAAAAACTTTTTAGAAGATATTTCAATTGACAAAATTAAAAATTCTATAAATTCAAATAATTTGGTTGAATTTTTAAATCAAGTTCAAACAAATCCAACAGTTTTAAATAAAAAAGACAAAATTGTATACGAATTTACAACAAAAAATGAAAGTGAAATAGAAATTATAAAAAATAGATATTCACTAAATGATAAAAACTTTGAAAAGGCAACTTCTATGCTGACCTTTTCTAAAGAAAATTTAAAATTAATAGAACTAAGTGATGCTCTTGTTTCTTCTGAAAATAGAATTTATTTTGAATCAAAGTTCTAATAGAAAATAAAAGTCAAAAGTCATAGCAATATGACTTTTATTTTTTTGCAATTTTCTTTAAATTTTAACATAAATTTAGAAAATTTTTTACATTTTTAATCTAAAATAATTTTCGAGGAGAATAAGATGGATAATGAAAAAAGACTTAAAGAAATTATAGAAGAATTAAATAAAAATACTAGATTTTTAAAAACAAAAAATTATATACAGCATGGAAATACAACTGTATACTCTCACGTTATTTCCGTTGCAAAAAAATCTATTGAAATCGCCGAAAAATATAATTTAAATGTAGACATGGATTCTCTAATAAGAGGTGCTCTTCTTCACGATTACTTTTTATACGATTGGCATGACAAAAAACATAAAAAAAGTTTTCATGGCTTTACTCATCCAAAAGAAGCTTACAAAAATGCAAGGAGTGAACTTGATCTAAACAATGTTGAAAAAGATATAATAATAAAGCATATGTTCCCTTTAACTGTAGTTCCACCAAAATATTTGGAATCATGGATTATAACTTATGCAGACAAATGGGTGTCAACAGTTGAAACTGTATCTCATAGATTTGCGAAAGTGAGTTTTGAAAATTTATGAAAATATCAGAATTTTACTTAATATTTTTTATCTATTCATTTTTAGGTTGGTTATGGGAGAGTTTCCCTTGTTCTATTGTTGAACTTGATAAAATTCACAACAGAGGATTTTTGCTAGGACCTTGTTGCCCTATTTATGGCATAGGTACCACTCTGTCCTACTTCACACTTAAAGGTTTTCAATCAAGCCTATCCATTTTTATATACTCTGCCTTTTTATGTTGCACTGTAGAATATATGATAGGATATTTTCTTGAGAGATTCTTCCACAAGAAATGGTGGGATTATAGCAACTATCCTTTCCAAATCAAAAGTAGAGTCTGCTTATATGGTCTTATAATTTTTGGTTTTGGAAATATTGCAATAGTAAAAAAATTAACCCCAATTATGATTTTTTTCTTATCTATTGCAGACAACAAATTAATAAACTTAATCACCTCTATATTGGGAGTTTTATTTGCAATTGATATACTGCTCACACTAAATAATTTATCTAAAGCCTCTAAAACTTTAGATAAAATTTACAAGATTCTATCCCAAAAAATTGAAGAAAATTTCAACTACTTAAATGAATCAGAAAAATTTTCTAAAATAAAATTAATGTCAGAATCTAAAAATGTAAAGGTAAAATTAGAAAACTTTAATTCCATTTTAAAGGAAAGAGAAAAAAACATAAAAAAAATAATAGCACAAAAATAAAGATCTCTAAAACATAAATACAAAATGTCTAGAGATCCTTTTTATACAAATTTTTTCTTTTGAATGTCAAACATTTCCTTAAATCTACTATTTTCTCTCATAAGATCTTCAAAACTTCCACTTTCTATTATCTCGCCATTTTCTAAAACAAAAATTTTGTCAGAAAATTTTGAACTTATAAGCCTGTGTGAAATAAAAATCGAAGTTTTATTGCGAGTGAACTCTTCTAAACTTTTATAGAAATCCACCTCTGTATATACATCAACAGAAGCAGTTGGCTCATCTAATATTAAAAACTCTCTATCACTGTATAAGGCTCTTATTAAAGTAATTTTTTGTTTTTGCCCCAAAGATAAATCCGTAGATGAAGAATCATAAGCCTTGTACAAATTTTCTTCTAATCCATGTTCCAAACTCTCTATTTTTTCATAAAGGCCAAACTCAGATAATAATTCATTTGTCTTTTCCTCATCGCATTTATAATTCGTATCTATATTTTCTGATACTGAAAGAGGAAAAATATTAAAGTCTTGGAAAGCTACTCCAAATTTTTTAAATAAATCTTCTTTTTTATAGCTCTCTAAGTCACAACCGTCTATTAATATTCTTCCCTCAGTTGGCTTATAAAGACCTATTAGTAATTTAATAATTGTAGATTTGCCTGCACCATTTGAACCTACCAAGCTAACTCTCTCGTTTTTTCCTATTTTAAAGCTCAAATTCTTTAATGTATATTTATCCTGAGATGGATATTTAAAATATACATTTTCAAATACAATCTTAGAACCTTTTTTATCTAAATTTAAAATATTTTTATTTTTAATTATAATTTCTTTTTCTGAAATATCTAAGTCTAAAAATACAAAATAACTTTCTACATAGCAATTAATTTTACTAATATCTACAATAGCATGACTAATAGTCTTAACTGAATTCAAAAACACGTTCACTGAAACTAAATATGAACTAAAGTCTGCTATTGAAAGGCTCTTTCTTGTAAGACCCTCTAATCCCAAATAAAAAACCAAAAAAATTTTAAGTGATTCTAACAAATTATTAAGTATATTATATTTAGAAATAGTTTTTGCCTCATCGCTCATAACTTGATACATATCTTTATTGGTATCTTTTGCAGTATTTCCAAAAAAATCAGACGTATTAAAGATTCTAATATCAGATCCGTTATTAAAATTATACATCAAATCATATACCATTCGAAATTTTCTATTAATTGGAATCCATTTATTCCAATTTTTTATTTCAAAATTCGCTATCAGTTTTTCAATTACAAAATCTAAAATTAAAATCAAAACAAGTGCCAATAAATACCTTATATTAATTCTTGTTATTATATATGTGACACCAAAAATAGAAATAATAGAAGATATAATTTCTATAATTTTTTCATTGTAAATAGATATACTTCCATTATTTACAGAAATTCCTTCAAGTGCCTTATCTTTCATATCAAGTATCTTTGGACTTTCTAAAATTTCATAATCTACTCGCATTATTTTCTTTAGTATATTTAATTCAAACTTTTGATTTAATTCTGTCCCAATATATTCTAATTTATTGTCAAAAATATTTACTAATATTTCTAATAAATACTTTATAAAGATTATAAAAATAATTGTACTTACAACTACTTTAAACCCCTTTCCAGAAGTTATGTTGTCTATAACAATTTTGGGAAATATAACTGTAATTATTGGCAATAGACTCTTTATAATTATTAAAATAAGAGAAAAATATAAATATTTTTTAGACATTTCCCATATAGTTTTGTAAATCCTTCTAAACAATTCTTTTCTCCTAATTGTAATCTTAATCTTTTAAATATAGCATCTTCTGGCTCATATACATATTATAAAACTCGCCTTGTTTTTCCATTATTTCGTCAAAATTCCCTTGCTCTTTTATTTTTCCATTTTCAAGTAATATTATTTTGTCACAAAATTTTACTGTTGTGAGTCTGTGCGAAATGTAAATCATAATTTTATCTATTGAATTTTCGACTATTGTTCTTAACATTCTCTCTTCTGAAAAAGGGTCTAAAAAAGCTGATGGCTCATCTAAAATAAATAAGGGACTTCCTCTATAAAGCATTCTTGCAAAATTAATTTTTTGACTTTGTCCACCTGAAGGAACATAACCATTGTCATCTATTAATTTTAACATCATCTTACCTACATTTTCATCAAAACCACTAATCACATTATAAATATCTGCTCTCTTTAAAGAAAGAATTACTCGTTCTCTATTAAATTCAGATGCCATAGCTACATTTTGAGCCACAGTAAAAGAATATATAATAGTTTTTTGAAACATTGCAGAAAGTGCAAAATATAAACTCTTTTTCTCGATATTGTTTATATCAAACCCATTTATTAAAATTTGACCCTTGCTCGTTTTATATAATCCAAGTAAAAGTTTTATAATTGTACTTTTTCCACTTCCATTTACACCGACAATTGCAAACTTTTCTTTATTAGATAATTTGAAATTAATTCCTTGAAGTACAAAAGGACTTCTATCAGAATATCTAAACCAAACATCTTTAAATTCTATTTCATATATATCTTTAATTTTTATATTACTAATATTACAACCCTTACCTTCTTTTTCAGAATATTTATTAAAAAAAGATAAATAATCTGAAACTTCAATACTATTTTTATAAAGATTGCTAAAATCGTGAATCATCTGGCTCATAGCTTGTCTAAATAAAGAGATTAACATTATTAACATTACAATCGAATTAATGCTTAATTTTCCATTTATATGCAAAATAAAAATATATAAATACGTAGCTATTTCAAATATAAACCAAATTAACCCATTTGAGAAAAATAGTTTATTTTCCTTCGTTAGAATATCTTTCACATTTAAATTAATTTCTTTAAAGATACAATTAAGCTTTCTGACTAATATAGACTCCATTGAAAAAATTCTTATTTCTTTTCCTGTGCTAAAGTCCCATATTGCATCATTAAAATAATTTTCTTTTCTATCGCATTCTTTAATTATATAATTTTCTTTCTCATGAATAAAAAGGCTATTCTTAACACTTTTTTTAAGACTAAATACAAATACAAAAATTGCAGGTGCAATTAAAAATGGCAAATAATATAGCAAGACTGCACCATTTAAAAAAAATCCAACTATTCCCTTTAATATCTTATTTGAATTTAAAACATACCCTGCAAATCCTTTTTGATTGTCAGATGAAGATGACTTTGCAATTTCAAACTCTTCCATCACACTATAATTTTCTAACAGTGAATAATCCATCTTCATCGCAAGTTCTCCCAAATGAGTAAGTTTGCTAAATCGGAATTTTACAACAATTGGCCAAAAAATATTGTAAGAAAAATTCACAACTAAATTTATTGCAAATAATAAAATTGTAAAATACAACAAATATCTAGTTATAAATCTTAAACCTGCACCTCTTTTAAATAAGTCCAATATATTCTTACTTAAAAGTGCTATTAAAAAAGTGGGCAAAGGCTCAAATATAGCATTAACTAAAAGTGCTATATTTCCCTTTTTTGAAAATTTTAAAAATTCCCCAAAAATATAATCAAAATTTTTCTTTATTTCTTTCATAATAACAAGTCCAAATCCTATAAATTCTACCTTACCACTAATTAATTATCTAAAAGGCTTAAAATAAATTTATTATAAACTAAGCAAAAAACAATACTTCTTATAAAAATTTATCTTCTAACAGTTCCATCTATTCCATCAATTGTTATGATATCCCCTGTTTTTATTTTCGCAGTTATATCTTTCACTCCAACTATTGCCATTTTATCAAGAGATATTGCAGAAACTGCTCCATTTGATGTGAATCCTGCCTCTTCTGTTACAAATCCTGAAGATCTCTCCATGAAAGGAATCATTTTTTCATTTGTACTCTTGCACACAATAATATCCTTTGTTTCGAAATTTCCTTCCAAATCCTTTATAGAATTTACAACTATGGCTCTAGCCTTCTTTTTCTTTTTTCCAATTGAAGTACCACGTCCCAAGATTTCCGAAACATTTTCTATTTTTAGAAGATTAGTAGATCCAGCAATTCCCGTTGGCACTCCTGCTGTAAGTACAACTAAATCTCCAGATTTTAAATATCTTTTTTTTACAGAAGCTTCCATTGATGCATCGATTAAATTATCTGTATCTTTAAAATTTAAAACTTTTATTGGATTTATGCCCCAAACGATACTAAGTTGATTTTTTATTTTTTCAAAAGGTGTAGATGCAATAATAGGCGTAACTGGTCTAAACTTTGCAATTGCCCTTGATGTATTTCCTGAAGTTGTTGCTGTTATAATTGCCTTAGCATCTAAATCTCTCGCTATTACGCAGGCGCTTCTCCCAATGGAATTAGTCATGGAATTTTCCACAACTTTAATTATATTTTCTAAAATTTCATCGTGATCAATAGTATTTTCTGTGTACTCCAAAATTTTTCGCATAGTTATAACAGATTCTAAGGGATACTTTCCACTTGCAGTTTCACCTGAGAGCATCACTGCACTTGTTCCATCTAAGACAGCATTGGCAACATCATTTGTTTCTGCCCTAGTTGGTCTTGGGTTTCTAATCATTGAATCAAGCATTTGCGTTGCAGTAATTACAGTTTTGCCAGATATATTGCACTTTTTTATAATCTCTTTTTGTACAATTGGAACTTTCTCTGTTTCTATTTCAACGCCAAGATCTCCTCTAGCAACCATTATGCCATCAGATACTTCAATTATTTCGTCAATTAAATCCACTGCACCTTGAGATTCTATTTTTGAAATAATTTTTGTTGTGTAGTCCCTTTCTTCTTCTAAAACTTTTCTTATTTTAAGAACATCTTCTTTACTTCTAACAAAGGATGCGGCAATAAAATCAACATCTTCTTTCACGCCAAATTTTATATCTTCTACATCTCTCTTAGTAAGAGCAGGCAAATTTAAATTTGCTCCTGGCACATTTACTCCTTTGTGGGAAGAAATATATCCAGAATTTAAAACTTCAGTCACTATGTCTTCATCTACAATGGAAACTACTTTTAGTTCCACAAGACCATCATCGATTAAAATTTTACCGCCAACTTCTACATCATTATAAAGTTCTTTATAGGATATTGTGGCAATATTTTTATCGCCCACAATTTCTCTACTTGTAAGGGTAAAGTTTTCTCCAACTTCTAAAAAAATTTCGCCCTCCACATCTCCAAGTCTAATTTCTGGTCCTTTTGTATCAAGCATTATACCAATTGGAAGGTCAAGTTCTTTCCTAATCTTTTTTATTCTATCAATCTTTATTTTATGCTCCTCATGGCTTCCATGAGAAAAATTTAGCCTTGCAACGTTTACTCCTTCTAAAAACAAACTTCTTAAAACTTCTTCACTTTCACTTGAAGGACCAATTGTTGCTACAATTTTTGTTTTTTTCATTTCACACCTCATATAGAAACTGTCTTTAGTATATCTAATAGATCGTGTCTAAAAACTTTCTTACATTTAAAAATTTCATCATACTCCATTTTTATTACAGATCCATTTTTTACACCAAGGGCAACAGAATTTTCTTTTTTTGCTTCCTTAACTGCAAAATAGCCAAGTTCTGACGATAAAATTCTATCAAAAACACTTGGTGCTCCACCTCTTTGAATATAACCCAAAACAGTTACTTTTGTGTCAATATCTGTCAACTTTTCAAACTTTTCTGCAAAATCAAAGGCATTACCACATCCCTCTGCCATAATTATTATGTGATGTCTTTTACCTCTGTTTTTGCACATAATTGCCTTTTCTGCAATTTCATTTATATTTGTTTCTATTTCTGGTATAAGGATTGACTCTGCACCCGAAGAAACACCAGAATAAAGTGCAATATCTCCACACTCACGGCCCATAACTTCAACTACATTTGCACGACCATGAGCTTCAGTGGTATCTCTAATATGACTTACTGCCTCTGTAACAGTTTCAACAGCAGTCATAAATCCAATAGTAAAATCTGTATATGCAAGGTCATTGTCTATAGAACATGGAATTCCAATTACATTAATACCATGATCACAAAGTTTTTTTGCACCTCTAAGAGTTCCATCACCACCTAAAACAATTAAGACATCAATTTCAAAAACTTCAAGCGAAGTTAATGCCTTCTTAAATCCTTCTTCTGTCATAAATCTTTCTGACCTAGAAGTTGATAGAATTGTCCCCCCTCTTTGAATTATATCTGCAACAGAAGAAAGATTTAATTTTTCAAATTTTCCATCAATTAGTCCTTCGTAGCCACCATTTATTCCAAAAACTTCTATTCCTTCATATATACAAGTCCTAACTACTGCACGTATTGCACCATTCATCCCTGGAGCATCTCCACCACTTGTTAAAATTGCAATTCTCATAAGCACCTACTCTTTTACTTTAAGATTATTTTCTCTTTATCATTATCCGTAAATAATATTAATTCATCCCTAAGTTCTTCAAATAACTTTTCATCTATCCACAAATTATTCTCCGTTCCAAAAGCTTTTTTACTTTCTTCTTCATAAAATATTACTGGAGTATTTCCACTATAATCTTTTAAAATATTTCTTATTTCTCTCAAATTTTTATCTCTCATCGAATTTACTGAAATATATAATTTTTTATTTGTTGGCATTTTAATCTTAGAAACTTTATCTACCAAAATTTTTGGCTCCTCAATTTCTGATTCCTGAAAATGTCCCTCAACAAAAACTACATTTTCATCTTCAATTAGTTCTCTATACTTTGAAAATACATTTGGAAAAATTACAAGTTCAATTGTCCCAAAAAGATCTTCTAATTGTGCAAAGGCCATCATTTTATTTGTCTTTGTAATCATGGTCTTTTTCGCTTTTAAAATTCCGCCAACTTTTACCTTGCTATTATTCAACATATTTTCTCTATACTTTTCAAAAATTTCATTTGTATCTGTATCTGCACTTTTTTCAATTAATTCTCTATATGGATCAAGTGGATGCCCAGAAATATATATTCCTACAACTTCTTTTTCCATATCAAGCTTGTCTTTTTGTGAAAAGTCCTTTAAACTTGGCAAATCTTCTTGAACATCTGAGCTTTCAAAAAGAGAAAATTGTCCAACAACATTATTTTTTGCAGTATTTGATGAAGATGAAATTACTTTTTCATAAATTGCAAGATACTGTGCTCTATTTCCGTTAAAATCATCCATTGCTCCACATCTTATAAGAGATTCAACTGCTCTTTTATTTAAGGCAGACTTATCTATCGCATTAATTCTATCTACAAAATCTTTTAAAGATTTAAACTTTCCATTATCTCTAGCTTTTACAATTACGTCTATTAAATTATTTCCAACATTTTTAACTGCTTTTAACCCAAATCTAATTTTGCCATCTTCAACAGTAAAATTTTTAAAAGAATAATTTATATTTGGCGGAAGAATTTCTATACCAAGTCTTTTTATCTCCTCAATATAAAGACTTACTTGTTTTATATCATTTGTATAGGTAGAAGTTTGTGCAGCCATGAATTCTCTAGGATAATAATATTTTAACCAAGCTGTCCTATAAGCTACAACAGAATAAGCAACAGAGTGAGATTTATTAAATGCATAATCTGCAAAATCTATAATCAAATCATAGATTTCATTAGCAGTTTTTTCATCTACTCCATTTGCAATAGCTCCAGAAACTTCTTCTTCTACATTTCCATAAATAAAATTTTTTCTCTCCTCTTCCATTACCTTCATTTTTTTCTTGGAAATGGCACGCCTAACAATATCTGCTCTTCCAAGTGAGTAACCACCAATTTGTTGCACAATTTGCATTACCTGCTCTTGATAAACTATACAACCATAAGTGGATTTGAGTATAGGTTCAAGCTTTGGATGGAGATAAGAAATTTTACTTTTGTCGTGCTTCGACCCAACAAATTTTGGAATTTGCTTCATTGGCCCTGGTCTAAAAAGTGCATTGGCAGCTACAAGATCAGAAAATTCATCAGGCTTTAATTCTTTTAAAAAGGCTCTCATTCCACTTGATTCAAATTGAAAAACCCCAAGAGTATCTGCTCTTGCAAACATCTTTAAAACATCGGGATCATTGTAGTCAAATTTCTCAAAAGAAATCTTCTTACCATAATTTTCCTCTATTAAATTTATGGCATCTCTTATAACTGTTAATGTCCTAAGACCCAAAAAATCCATTTTTAGAAGTCCCAACTCTTCCAGTTCGATCATATTAAACTGCGTTGCAATTATTTTATCATTTCTAGTTAATGGAACATATTCTGTCAGCTCATCTTTAGAAATAACAACGCCAGCTGCGTGAGTTGAAGTATGTCTTGGAAGACCCTCGAGTTTTATAGCCATATCAATCAATTCTTTTGAATCATCTTCTTTTTCGTAAATGCTTTTAAAACTTTCAGATATTTCAAGAGCCTTTTCTATTGTCATATTAAGTGCCTGAGGAATTTGTTTTGCAATATAATCAACTTTTGCATAACTCATGTCGAGAGCTCTGCCAACATCTCTTATGGCATTTCTTGCTGCCATAGTTCCAAAAGTAGCAATTTGTGCAACATGAGAATCTCCATATTTTCTGTTTACATACTCAATTACTTCTTCTCGTCTTTCGTAGCAAAAATCTATATCAATATCTGGCATTGAAACTCTCTCTGGATTTAAAAATCTTTCGAAAAGTAAATCAAATTTTAAAGGATCAACATCAGTTATCCCAAGGCAAAAAGAAATCACACTACCAGCAGCTGATCCTCTTCCAGGCCCAACTTGAATTTCATGTTTTCTAGCATATCTTATAAAATCCCATACAATTAAAAAATAATCTACGTAACCCATATCTCTAATTGTATTAAATTCAAATTCAAATCTGTTTTTTATTTCATCTGTAACATTTTCATAGCGATTATACATCCCTTCAACAGCAAGTTTTTTTAAATACTCTTCGTGGGTGTACTCACTTGGAACAGAAAAATCTGGCAAGTGAAGATCATGAAATTTTATATCCACATTGCATCTATTTGCAATTTCAACTGTATTTTCAAGTGCATCTTTATTTTCTGGAAAAAGTGCAGCCATTTCATCGGGAGATTTTAAATAAAACTCATCTGAAGGAAATTTCATTCTATTTTCATCATTTACAGTTTTCCCCGTTTGAATACAAAGTAGCACATCGTGACTTTTCGCATCATCCTTATTTAAATAGTGAACATCATTTGATACAGTAAGAGGTATTTCTAGTTCTTTTGACAAATTTATAAGTTCTCTATTTACCCTAGCTTGCTCTGGCATCCCATGATCTTGAAGTTCTAAGAAAAAATTATTTTCCCCAAAAATTCCTCTATATTCTAAGGCCGATTTTTTTGCAGCCTCAATATCTCTATTTAAAATTAATTTTTGCACTTCGCCACCTAAACAAGCAGAAGTTGCAATTATCCCCTTAGAATATTTTTTTAACACTTCCTTATCTATGCGAGGCTTGTAATAATATCCATCCACAAATCCAATGGATACAATTTTCATAATATTTTTAAAACCCTCATTATTTTCTGCAAGAAGAATTAAATGATATCTTTCGTTTGACTTATCTTTTATTGAAAGATCCTTTTTTGAAATATAAACTTCGCAGCCCAAAATTGGTTTTATTCCCTCATCTTTGCAAGCTTTATAAAAAGCAATAGCACCATACATATTCCCATGATCAGTTAACGCTACTGCATCCATATTAAGTTCCTTAACTTTTTTTGGAAGAAGAGATATTCTCGTAGAACCATCCAAAAGAGAATATTCACTGTGCAAATGTAGATGCACAAAATTATTCATAAAATCATCCTTTAATTTATAACTTTAATTAAAACTTTTTAAATAAAAATTATTTACTTATAACTTATATAGTACATTTTATCAAAGCTATCAAACAAATAAAAGAACATGAAAAAAGAGTTCTGGATAAAACCCAAAACTCTTTAAAAACTATTTATTAAATAAAAAATCATTAAATATTTACAAAATCTTTTTCTACTAAATTAGCAAGTTTATCAACTGCTTCTTCTTCATCTGCACCATCAGCTTCAATTATTATCTTTTCACCGTTAAATGCACCTAGTGACATTATGCCTATAATACTTTTTCCATTTACTTTTTCCCCATGAGCTTCTAAATTTACATCACTTGCAAATTTATTTGCCTCCCTCACAAAAAGAGCCGCTGCCCTCGCATGGAGTCCATCGTTATTGTTAAGTACAACTTCTTTATTTGTCATTTTATACACCCCTCAACTCATTTGCTATCTTTCTAAGTTTTTTAAATCTATAATTAACAGTGGATTTTGATATCTTGGGCTCAAGTGAATTTGCAATATCATTTAAACTCATGGACCTGTTGTGAAGTCTTAAAGTTGCAATATCTCTTAAATCTTCATCTAAACTTTCTATCCCGATCTCTCTATCTATTAATTTAATGTCCTCAACTTGATTGTAACTTGATTTAACTATCTTATTTAAATTTGCAGTTTCACAATTTACAATTCTATTTACATTATTTCTCATTTCTTTTATAACTCTAATATTTTCATATTTTAAAACAGAGTTATAAGCACCTATCAGAGATAAAAAATCAGAAATTTGTTCCGAATCCTTGATATAAATTATGTATTTTTCTTTTCTCCTAATAATCTTTGAGGAGAATCCAAATTCATTAATTGTATCTCTTAAAAAATATGCGTTGGATTCGTTTTCAGAAACAAATTCTAAGTGATAAGACTTTTCTGGATTTGTAACAGAGCCTGAACCTAAAAAGGCACCACGTATATAAGCCTTCTTCTGTCTATTATTTTTTATGAGATCAGCAGGCGAATAATTTATCATAAATACGCTTGCACCCTTTATATATTTTAACTCATCTAGTAGCAACCTGCAAGACTCATCTTGTGATATATATATAATAAATAAATTCTTTTTAAGTTGAGCAGACCTTACATTTTTTACTTCAACATTAAATCCAAAGGATCTTCTCAAGAATGTAAAAATTCTCCTGGCAACTGGAGCATTTTCAGTTATATATTCCATAGAAATTTTTTTATTTTTAAAATTCAAAACTGCACACATAGGCGTGATTCCTGCAAGTTCTGAGAGAATAATTTCGTAATCATCTACTTTTATCTTTGCAACCTCATCTTTAACTTGAGAAGAAAAGCTCATAATATCACCTCTACTGCAAAACCATTTTATTTTATTATATCAGATTTATTGATAAATACTTTAATTTTATAATTATTTTAAAAATAATATTTTATGTACACTAAAAATAAAAAGACCTAAGAGATGGCTTACTAAAATTTTAGTTCCCAAGGGTTGTATCATCTCTCAAGTCTTCTTAATTATAAGATAAACAATTTAAATATTCAAATTATTTTGTTTTTTTATTATCTTTTGTATTTTCTTTTGTTGAATTTTTATTTGCATCTTTGTTTGTATTTTCTTTAGCTTCAGATGTTTGTTCTTGTCCTTCTTTTTCAATCTTTCCAAAGTTCTTATATTCTTCAGGAATTTCTACATCTTTTTTAGTGTCTACATATTTTTTAATCTTTGCATCTTTTTTTACTTTATCAATATAATCTTTGAATTTTTCTTGTTGAAGATTGGCTTTTACTTCATCTTTAACTTCATCAAATTCACGAGCTTTCTTTTCATCAAGTTTTATAATGTGATATCCAAATTGAGTGTTAATCGGTTCAGAAATCTCTCCTTCTTTCATCTTTGCAATTTGTTCATCAAAAGCTTCCACCATTTGACCATTTGTAAATTCGCCAAGTGATCCACCATTTTTTGCGCTACTTGTGTCCTTTGAATTTTCTTTAGCTACTTTTGCAAAATCTTCACCCTTTAAAATTTTTTTTCTAAGGACATTTGCTTCTTTTAAATCATTAACCAAAATATGAGAAGCTTTTGCTTTAAAGAAAGAATCTTTGTTGTCTTCATAATATTTTTTTACTTCTTCATCAGTCGGTTCTAATTCTTTTAGTTTTGCGTCAGTATATTTCCCAACTAACATCTGATTTTTCATATTTTCTGTTACATAGTCCCTTGGAAGACCATTTTGTTTTAAGAAACTATCAAATTGTTCTTTGCCTCCAAGTTGTTTTTCTATATCAGATATTTTTTTATTTACTTCATCATCTGTAACTGTAATATTTGACTTTTCTGCATCTTGTTTTATAGCTTCAGTTGTCGTCAAATCTTCAAGTGCTTGTTCTCTCAAAAGCTCATCAGTAGATTTCTTTTGCTTGTCATTTTCATTTTTAAGAATATCTTCACCATACATTGAAGTAAGTTGATTTACTCTTGCTGCATAAGATTTATAAAAATCTTCCATTGGAATATCTGTCCCATTAACTTCTGCAGCTACTCCTTCTTTTTTACCACTACAAGCAATAAGTGACCCAGCTAGAGCAACAGCCACTACTACTTTTCCAAATTTTTTAAAACCCATTTTTCTCTCCTTTATTATATTTATTTTTCGTCAATATTTTTATTATACACTAATTTCTAGATGTTTTTGTGTCTTTTTTGTGTAAATACAAAATACTTACAAGTTTTTTAAGTTCATCTAAAGGATATTTTAATTCTGAAATTACAATTTCATTTTCATCACTCATAGAATAAGAAATATTTTCAAATTCATTATTTAACTCCATAATTGTTTCAATTGCAACTTCACCTTCAACTTTTATTCTATACTCGCTATCTTTTTGAGAAATTGAACTTACCCTTGCTATCTGTGCTTTATTTTTTAGAAGTGCAATATCCATCAAATTAGAAACTTCTTCAGGAAAATCAGAAAATCTATCAATTAATTCATCAACTAAATCTGAATAATCTTCTTCAGAATCAATTACAGAAATCTTTTTATAAATTTCAAGCCTAGTTTTGTCATCTTCAATATATTCTTTTGGAATAAAAGAGTCAAGTTTCAAATCAATTGTAGTTTCAATTTTATCTTCAACTTCAATTCCCTTCAATTTCATGACAGCGTCTTTTAAATATTTCATATAAAGATCATAACCAATCTTTTCTATATGCCCTGATTGTCTTGATCCTAAAATTGACCCAGATCCTCTTATCTCCAAATCTCTTTCTGCAATTTTGTGACCAGATCCAAACTCGGTAAATTCTTTTATTGCTTCAAGTCTTTTTTGTGCAACTTCAGAAATAGAAGTAGATCTGTCGTAGGTAAAATAAGCGTAAGCAATCCTTGACGATCTTCCTATTCTTCCACGAAGCTGATAAAGTTGTGAAAGTCCAAGTCTATTTGAATCAGTTATAATCATTGTATTTGCATTGGGAACATCCATACCAGTTTCAATAATTGTAGAACAAACTAATACATCAATATTTCCTTCTATAAAATCAATCATAGTATCTTCCAAAACTTTTTCACTCATTTGACCATTTGCCATAGAAAAGGTTGCTTCAGGCACTAACTTTTTTAACTCTGCTAATTTATTTTCCATATTTGAAACTTTATTATATAGAAAATATACTTGACCATCTCTTTCAATTTCTTTTAAAATTGCCTCACGAACCATTAAATTATTATATTCCAACACATAAGTTTCAACTGGAAATCTCTCTTCTGGTGGCTCATCAATCACAGACATATCTCTTATTCCAATCATAGACATTTGCAAAGTTCTAGGAATTGGTGTCGCCGTCAAAGTCAAAGTGTCTACATTTTCTTTTAACATCCTAAGTTTTTCCTTGTGACGAACACCAAACCTTTGCTCTTCATCTATTATAAGTAAACCTAAATCTTTAAAGTGAACATCCTTTGATAGAAGCCTATGAGTTCCAACAATCATATCTATATTTCCATCTTTAAGTCCTTCAAGATCATTTTTTTGATCTTTTTTACTTCTGAACCTCGATAGAAGACCTATGCCTACTGGAAAATTTTTAAATCTCTCTTTCATGGTATTATAATGTTGTTGTGCCAAAATTGTTGTTGGAACTAAAAAAGCAACTTGCTTTCCATCAAGAATTGCCTTAAAAGCTGCACGAAGGGCAACTTCTGTTTTTCCATATCCAACATCGGCACATAAAAGTCTATCCATAGGCACATTTTTTTCCATATCTTCTTTTATTTCTTCCGATGAAACTAACTGCCCATTTGTTTCCTCATAGATAAAGGCATCTTCAAATTCTCTTTGATACTGATTATCTTCGCTAAAAGCATATCCCTTGGTGTTTTCTCTTGTAGCATAAAGTTTTATAAGTTCTTCTGCCATATCGTCAATAGATTTTTTGGCACGAGCTTTTTTCTTTTTCCAATCCAAAGAATTTAATTTATTTACCTTTGGCTCGCTCTTTCCCTCTTGTACATATTTATAAATTGAGTCTAATGATTCAATTGGAAGAAATAACTTGTCCTCTCCTCCATATTCTATTACTATATAGTCCTTTTGTATTCCCGAAACAGAAAGTCTAGTTGTGCCCACATATTTTCCAACACCATGTGCTTCATGCACAACATAATCTCCAATTTTTAAATCTTCAAAATTAAGTTCTTTTTTCTTCGATTTTTTCTTTTTCTTTCTATTTGAAAAAGAACCGTAAATTTCTGAATAATTTATAAATACAACTTTTGAATCAGAAAATTCAATTCCATTATTTAGGGATCCTGTGGTTACAATTAAATTTGAAAACTTTTTTAAATTCGCATTCTCTCTTGCATATTCTGGAGAATATCCCAACTCCACTAAGTGTTCAAAAAGCCTTTTTGCTCTTTTTTCTGTTGCACCAAGTAAAATCACCTTAAAATTATTATTGCCATAATAATTTAAATCTTCTTTAAATAATTTTATCTTGGACATATAATTTGTGACACTTTTTATTTTCATATTCACTATGTCCTGAGGGCTGAACATCTTTGGTGGCTTTAAAAGAGAATTAAAGGTTACAATTTTATTTTCATTTAATCTTTCTACAATGTATTTATAATCATAAAAAGTTTTTTCATGAGATTTTGTAACTTCTCCATATTCTATTAACATAGAAATTTTTTCTCCATTTTGGACAAAAAGTTCATCTTCCCTTTCAATTATTCTACTTGGCTCATCAATTAAAAAAATAAAATTATCAAGATAATCTAAAAAAGATGACAAATCACTTTCTTCAACATAGGGAATAATCAAATCCTTATTTAAAATACTTTTATCATTTTCAAGTCTATCCACATATTTTAAAAACTTTTCTGTCAGTCTATCCTTTTCCTTACCAGCTAATCTTGTCTTTGAAATATCCTTTTTTACTTTTTTTGAAATTTTGTTTTTGTCATCACTTTTTAAAATTAAATCTTCTATCGGAAAAATATTTATCTCATCATACTTTTCAATTGATCTTTGTGTTTCAATATCAAAACTTCTTATTGAATCCACCTCATCGTCAAAGAGTTCAATTCTATAATTTTCATCATAAGTTGCAATATCAATAATTGACCCTCTAATAGAAAATTGTCCCACGCCTTCAACACCTGGAAACCTCTCGTACCCCATCTCCATCAATTTTAATTTTAAATCCTCTATTGAAATTACAGACCCTAATTTAATATTTATTTTGTAACTTGCAAAAACTTCTGGATTTGATACTTTCGCAGTAAGAGCATTTAGAGTTGTAACAACAATTTTGGCATTTCCAGTGGAAACTTCTGCCATTGCTTCAAGCCTTTTTTTAGTGTTTTCCTTTGACTTTGAATCTCTGTCATAAAGGAAGACGTCTTTCTCTGGATATATTACACATTCTTCATTGAAAATACTTAGTATATCTTCATAAGTTTTTCTTGCAGTGACCCTATTTTGTGAAATCACACAAACTTTTTTCCCCTGAGATAAAAAAGCTGGTGCAAAAAGAGAAATCACTGCCTCATCAGATCCAAATACAGCAGTGTTTTTAAAATTTTTTATTGAATTTTCAAGTTCTTTAAAAGATTTTAAGTTCTTTACGCTATTTATTAAAAAACTCAATTTGCACCTCAATAAATATTATTATTATAAAAATTCATCGCAACATCAATTCCATCTGTAACAGTTTTTATTATTGATTCAGAACAAGCATCTACTGCATCTTCAATATGTTTTTTATCCCTAGATGGAAAATTAGACAACACAAAACTTGCCAAATCTTCATTTGGATGTTTTTTACCAACACCAATTTTAAATCTGGCAAAATCTTTACTTCCTATTAAATTTACAATTGATTTTAGACCATTGTGTGTTCCAGCAGAACCATTCTTTTTTATTTTAAGCTGTGCAAATTCAATGTCTATATCGTCAACTACTACTAATAAATTTTCTGGTTTTAATTTATAAAAATTTAAAATTTCAACTACGGACTCACCTGAATTATTCATAAAAGTGTGAGGCTTTAAGAGAATAACTTTTTCTCCAGCTATTCTCCCTTCTCCTACAAGCCCCTTAAATTTTATCTTATTAACTTTTATATTTAATTTATCGGCAAGTGCATCAATAGTTTTAAAACCAATATTGTGTCTTGTGTCCTCGTATCTCTTACCAGGATTTCCTAGACCTACTATTATATACACTCTCTCACCTTATTCAAACATTTCGCTAACTGATGTTGATGTGTTGATTCTTCTAATTGCTGATGCAAAAATTGGTGCAACAGATACAACATCTATTTTATCTATATTTTTTTCTTCTGGAAGTTCTATTGTATCAGTTATTACAAACTTTTCTAGAGATGAATTTTTAATTCTTTCTATGGCAGGGCCAGACAACACTCCATGAGTTGCTGCACCATAAACATATTTTGCACCCTTAGCCTTTAGTGCATCAGCTGCCTGAGTAATAGTACCTGCTGTGTCTGCAATATCATCTACTAAAATTACAGATTTTCCATCAACATCACCAATAATATTCATAACTTCAGATACATTTGCCTTCGGTCTTCTCTTTTCAATAATCGCAATTGGAAGATTTAATTCATTTGCAAACTTCCTTGTTCTTGTAACTCCGCCAAGATCAGGTGAAACTACTACAAAATCATCTTCTTTTACAATATCTTTAAAATATCTTGCAAGATAAGGAACTGCAGTCAAGTGGTCCACAGGAATATCAAAATATCCTTGAATTTGACCTGCGTGAAGATCCATTGCAACAACTCTATCTGCTCCAGCCTTGGTCAAAAGATCTGCAACAAGTTTTGAAGTAATAGGTTCTCTCGCCTTAGTTTTTCTATCTTGTCTTGCATAACCATAATAAGGAATAACTGCATTAATTCTGCCAGCAGATGCTCTTTTAAGTGCATCAATTAAAATTAAAAGTTCCATTAAATTATCATTTACTGGTGAAGAAGTTGATTGAATTATAAAAGCATCCTTACCTCTTACAGAAATTCCTATGTCAATAGAAATTTCTCCATCTGAAAATGTAGAAACAGTACACTTTCCCTTGTCAATTCCTAAGTTTTCACATATCTTATCTACAAGACTAGTATTAGAATTTCCTGTAAATACTACAATATCTCCATTAACTGTACTCATTATGTCCTCCTATTTTAAAAATCCTTTACGTTTTACCCAACCATCTATATTTTTTTGAGGTGCCCTCTCAAGAGAAAGCTGTCCCTTTAAAACATCTTTAGTAATTGTAGAGCCTGCTGCAACATAACCATTGTCTTGTACTTCTACTGGGGCAACTAAATTTGCATTTGAACCAATAAATGCATTGTCGCCAACTTTTGATCTAAATTTTTCTTTGCCATTATAATTTACAAAAACAACACCGCATCCGATATTAACGCCACTTCCCACATCAGCATCACCAACATAAGCAAGATGACTCATTTTAGATTTATCTCCAATATTAGAATTTTTAATCTCTACAAAATTTCCAACTTTACAATTTTTGCCCACATTAGAATTTGGTCTAAGATGTGCATAAGGTCCAACTGTTGTACCAGAACCTACCTTTGAATCTTCGATTTCAGAAGACTTTATAGTTACATCTTCTTCTATTGTCGAATTAATTATAGTTGAAGAATAAATACTTGTACCTTCTTTAATTACAGAATTTTTGTCAATGCAAGTGCCAGGATAAATCATAACATCTTTTTCAATCTCTGCGCCCAATTCAATATATGTGGATTTTGGATCTACAATGCCAACTCCCTTTAACATATATTCTTTATTTATTTTTTCTTGTAGAATTTCTGCTGCAATGGAAAGTTCGTATCTAGAATTTACACCTAGTATTTCTCTTGTATCTCTAAGCTTAAAAGAATCAACTTTTTCTCCATTTTCTACTAAAATACCAAGAGCATCAGTAATATACATTTCATTTGCAGCATTGTCTGTTTTAATTTGCGAAAGTGCGTACTTAAGAGATTTTCCCTTAAAAGCAAAAATTCCAGAATTAATTTCTCTTATTAATTTTTGTTTTTCACTTGCATCTTTCTCTTCTACAATTGCAACTACCTTTGCATTTCCATCTCTTACAATTCTTCCATAATTTGTTGGATCTTTTAAATCAGCCGAAAGAACTGTTACATCATTATTTCTCTCTTCGTGAAATTTCAAAAAACAAGAAATAGTTGAGTCCGAGATAATAGGAGTATCTCCATTTAAAATTATAACCGTATCTTCATCGTTTATTTTATTAATAGCATTCAGTACAGCAAATCCAGTTCCATAAGGCACATCCTTACCAATTGGTTGCTCAATAAATTCTACATTTTCTTCCTCTTCAAAGGCCCCCAGCACTTTTTCTTTATTGTGTCCCACTACTACAATATTTTTTTCTATCTGCGAATGTTTGCAAGAATTCAGGACATAAAAAAGCATAGGTCTTCCAAGAATTTCATGAAGTACCTTAGGTTTTTTGGACTTCATTCTCGTTCCTTCTCCTGCTGCCAGGATAACTGAAACTTTCATAAAACACCTCTTTTTATTTACTTATTACATTATAACTAACAAAGCACTTTATATTCAAGAAAATTTCACAAATTAATTTATTTTTAAACCCTTTGTAAAATTCCATTGTTTCCTTTGAAAATTTTGATTTGTAAAGAAACTTTAAAATTAATTTTTTATTTATTTTTAGTTAATATAATGTTTTTCATCTTCATTAACTAAAATTATCTTTAAATAAAATATAATTTCAAATACTATCTATGAAAAATTTTTCATATGACTTGACAAAACAAAAATTTAATAGTATAGTCGAGTCATATTGAATGAGGTGTATTGAAATGAAAATCTTTAAAAATTTCACAACTCAAGCATTCTGTTGTTGTTCTATAAAAAATTTTATAGAACTTATTTGAATGCGAATCAATATTTAGAATTTTTTAAGGCAAAAGAATTTAGAGAGTATATGATTGCATATACTCTCTTTTTTATTTAGGAGGAAAAAAATGACAAAATTATTAGAAACAATTGGAAAATCAAAACTTGTACAACTTAAAAATATTGGAAATGGAAAAGTTTTTGTAAAGGTTGAAAAATCAAATCCAGCAGGTTCAGTTAAAGATAGAGCCGCACTTTATATGATTAAAGGTGCAATTGAAGATGGCTCTCTTAAAGAAGGAATGGAAATTGTGGAACCTACAAGTGGAAACACTGGTATTGCAATAGCCATGATTGGTCGTGCTTTTGGATACAAAGTAAATATTATAATGCCTTCTTCAATGTCTGTTGAAAGAAGAAATTTAATTGAATCCTTTGGTGCAAATTTAATTTTGACAGGAGAAGGTGGAATGCAAACTGCAGTCGATAAAGCAAAAGAACTTGTAGCAACAGGCAATTATTTTATGCCAAATCAGTTTGAAAATAAGTATAACGCAGTAGCTCACGAAGAAACTACTGGTCCAGAAATTTATAAAGAGTTAAAAGATATCTCTGGATTCATTGCTGGAATTGGAACTGGAGGAACTGTAACTGGTGTTGGAAGATATTTGAAGTCACAAAATAAAGATATAAAAATTTGGGGTCTTGAACCAGAAGAATCTCCACTTCTTACAAAGGGCGAAGCTGGTCCTCACAAAATTCAAGGACTTGGTGCAAACTTTATTCCAAAAGTTTTAGACAAAAAAATTCTTGATAAAACTATTACAGTTCCATCAGAAAAAGCTATAAAAATGGCAAAAAGACTTTCAAGAGAAGAAGGACTTTCAGTGGGAATTTCTAGTGGTGCAAATGTTTTGGGTGCGTTAAAAATGCAAAAAGAAATTGGTGGAAATATAGTAACAGTCGCACCTGATACTGCAGAAAGGTATATGTCAACAGACTTATTTAAGAATGAATAATCTTTTTAAAGAATTACATTCCTATGGAAAATTTATTTTAAAAAAAGATCCTGCCTGTAAAAGTTTATTTGAAGCAATCTTTATGTACCCTATTGTTTCTTGCATGATAAGTCATAGAATTGCACATCACTTTTATAAAAAAGGCCACACAACTTTTGCCAGATGGATTTCGCAAAGGGCTAGAAAAAAAACTGGAATAGAATTACACCCTGGTGCAAAAATTGGAAAAAATCTTTTTATAGATCATGGAATGTCTGTGGTAATTGGAGAAACGGCAGAAATTGGAAATAATTGCCATATGTATCACAACATAACTCTAGGAGGGACTGGCAACGAAAAAGAAATGAAAAGACATCCAACAGTTGGAGATAATGTTATAATTGGTACAGGAGCAACTATACTTGGACCAGTTGTGATTGGCGATGGTGCAAAGATAGGAGCAGGTGCTCTCGTTTTGGAAAATATTCCACCAAATTCAACTGCTGTTGGAGTTCCTGCAAAAGTCGTGAAGTTTCACGATCCAAAAGAAAACAAATTTCACTAAATTTTATTCAGGAGGTAATATGTTTATAATTGGTTCACATCTTTCCACATCAAAGGGCTATGCCAATATGGGCAAAACTGCACTTTCAATTTCTGCCAACACATTTCAATTTTTTACTCGAAATCCACGAGGATCAAAAATGAAAAAATTAGACGAAAGTGATATAAATAAATTAATGGAAATAGCAGAGAAAAATAATTTTGGTCCACTTCTTGCCCATGCACCCTACACGCTAAATCCTTGTTCAAAAACAGAAAGTGTAAGAGAATTTGCAAATATTGTTTTGGCAGAAGATTTAGAAAGGCTAAAATATTTTAAAAACACTTACTACAATCTTCATCCAGGTTCACATACAGGGCTTGGAATAGAAAAGGCAATTGAAATAATTTCTGCACAACTTAACTTTGTCCTTCACGAAGATCAAAATACCATAGTTTTACTCGAAACCATGTCAGGCAAAGGCACAGAAGTTGGCTCCACCTTTGAAGAAATTTCAAAAATAATAGAAGGTGTAAACTTAAAAGAAAAGGTTGGCGTATGCATGGACACTTGCCATATTCACGAAGCAGGCTATGATATAGTAAATGACTTGGATGGAGTTTTAAAAGAATTTGATGAGGTTATAGGACTAGATAAACTCTACGCAATTCATTTAAATGACAGCAAAAATAAAATTGGTGCAAAAAAAGATCGCCACGAAAAAATTGGCGAAGGTAAAATTGGTCTTGACACAATAGAAAAAATTATAAATCACGAAAAATTAAGAAATCTTCCCTTTTATTTAGAAACACCAAATGAACTTGAAGGGCACAAAAGGGAAATAGAACTTTTAAAAAATCTTAGGAAATAAATTTTTGATTATTAAAGCTGCATTAATTTGCAGCTTTTTTATATTACAAATCATCTCATAATTGTAATAACTTTATATAATATGTAAAATTTTTTAAATTTATGTTTAAATTATTTTATTATGTGTATTAAATAAATGCAAAAAAGCTTTACTTTATTATTTAAAAGTGCTATTATATTTTACTCTAAGGGGGTTTAGTATGAATGAATTACTAATTATATTTTTAATTATGGTCTTAGGCTATGCCTTTGGTCGTATCAATTTCTTTGGGATTAGATTTGGTGCTTCTGCAATTTTAATTATAGCACTTTTCTTTGGTCACTTTGGCTATACAGTCCCAAAATTTTTGGCAAGTCTTGGTCTTGTGCTTTTCCTTGCACCAATAGGTTTAATGGCTGGACCAACTTTTTCTTCGAACATTAAGAAAAATGGAATTTCATTTATTGCAATTTCACTTATAACTGCAATCATAGGTGGTTTCTTAATAGTATTTATTTCAAAAGTATTTAATATCGAACTTTCACTTTCTATGGGACTTGCAACTGGAGCAATGACTTCAACGTCAATGCTTGGAACTGTAAAAAGTCTTACTACTTCAAATCTTCCAGGCGTTGGATATGGAATTGCTTATGCTTTTGGAGTTGTTGGAGTTGTTCTTATTGTTCAACTTATTCCACGAATTTTAAAAGTAAATGTCGAAGAAGAAAACAACAAGCTAATTCTTCCAGTTAGCGACAATGCTGGGGAAAAAATTGAAATTAAAAAATTAATTGACTTTGAAAAAAATGGACTATTTCCAATTGCACTCACATGTGTTTTGGGAATATTATTGGGATCAATAAAAATTCCTATTGGAGATAGTGTAAATCTTTCACTTGGTGCAGGAGGAGGATCACTAATTGCAGGACTAATTCTTGGTCACCATGGAAAAATTGGAAAAATTAATTTATCAGTTTCAAAAGAAAAATTATCACTTGTAAGAGATCTTGGACTTGCATTTTTCCTACTAGAATCAGGAGTAAGTGCAGGAAGTGGATTTGTAGAAGTAGTAACAAAATACGGAGCAAAACTTTTCTTTGCCGGAGTAATTATGACTTTAGTGCCAGCTCTTATTTCCTTTATAATTTCATATAAAGTATTTAAACTGCCACTTTTTGCAGCACTTGGAGCAACAACTGGTGCAATGACATCTGCACCTTCACTTGGAGCACTTCTTCAAGTAACAAATGACGACAAAGTATCATCCTTTTATGCAGCAACTCAACCAATCGCAACAGTATTAATGGTATTTTTACCACAGTTTATAAATATTTTCTTCCCTGTGGTTTGAAAATAAGATTATTATAAATAAAGTTTTGAAAAACTCTTAACAATAAAAAAAGTTCTTTTTACTATAAAATATACTGACCCCCAAAAGTTAGACCTAAAAATTAACTTAAGGAGGTCAATTTTTTAATCGCAAAACAGACCCTTAGAAAGAGTATATCCATTTGTCTTTTTAGATGCAATCCACTATCCCATAAGGGAAAACAACATCGTAATAAAAAAATCGGTATATAACACTAAGACATAATACTAAAGGATACAAAGAAATCTTTAGAATGTACTCAAGGGCAGACACTGGTTTGGAGAAAATGGATCAAAGTAAATACTGGCTATTAGTATTAAATCAATTAAAAGAACGAGGATTAGAAGACATATTAATAGTTTCAACAGACAATTTATCAGGATTTAGCCAAGCAATAGAAAATGTATATCCAAAAATACATAATCCATCAAATAAGAAATTCAACAAAATTCGTATTATATAAAGATATAAAAGAACTAATAAAAGACTTAAAAACAGTATACAAAGCATCAACAGAAAAACTAATACTAAATAATCTAGATATATTTGAAGATATACAATTAGGCAAAAAAGGGAATTTTTAGAAAAATCTTAACTTTCTAGTTTAATTGTTCCAAAATTAGGTTACAAATATCTGAACTTTCAGATTTTAGTAATAAAAGTATATTTTTTAAAATTAAAAAAATATCAGCTCACAACCTATCAGGAGGAGCTGATACACAAAACTTTTCACATACCCTTTGTTTACATTTCGTCTTTAAACATTTTTTCTAAGAAATCAAAATAACTTGCATCTACTTTTACATATCTTTCGTCATGTCCTATTTCATATTTATTCTTATCATCTGCTGTTTCTCCCTCAGGGGCAAAGAAATTTTTTGCTGTTACATTGTCGGGCGTTAACTCTGTAAAATGATCGATAATTGCATCTATATGTTCTTTAGGCACATTTTCACTATTAACCCAATATGGATCTCCTGATACTTGTTGTTCATAAATAATATTTAATTTGTCTTTGTAGGGTTCTCCATATTCACAGCAGAATGCTCCTGCATATACTCTGTCATTTGCTATTAGTTCTACGCTCGCTGGGTGACTTCCTGCAAATTGGACTTCTGAAAATATACCACCGTTATCTATATTTTCTTCATATATTTTACTCTTTTTATCTACTTCTCCAGTTCCTTCTGGTCCAAATACTTCCCAAAATGTAGTTGTTGGAACTACTCTTCCTGATGTTGATGTTGCAGACACAAAGCTAAATGACTTACCTTTTAATTTTTTTAGAGCTTCCTTTCCTTCTATCCCATCAAAGTCAGATTTGTGTGAAATGTTAGTAGCTATATAAGCTGGATAGCCTGCTCTTTCTAAATCTCCATCTGGTGCTGGTACAAACATTGGTATTATTTTATTATTTTCCATACGAGCCTTTACATATGTCGCGCCTGAGGCATTTGTAAATTGTGCTGTTCCCGATAATATAGCCTCAGATACTACAGAATAATCATCAGCTGCCTGATATTTAACTTCTGCGTTAAATGGTTCTAGGGCAATATTCATTTCTTCAATTGCTGCTTCAACTCCGTTACTCATTTGACCTCCATCGTTTGGAAGTGATATCAAAGTATAAACTGTCTTTTCTTTACTATTTGTTTCTTTTGAACTAGTATTTGTTTTCTCCATGGTTTTATTACCTGAATTACTACATCCTGCAGCAAATACAATAAGTACAAATAACGCCAATACATTTAATAATTTTTTCATGATTCCTCCAAATTAATATTTTTTAATTTAAAATATACTTTTTTTGATTTTGATCTATATAAAATAATTAGATCCATTAATTAAAATAAATTTAAAACTTTAACTTTAAAATTCTCATGAAACTATGTTCTTTTGTCTGATTTTGTTCATCATCAATTCTAAAATTAAAGCAGTTATAAAAATTAGAAATACCCCAAATCCTAAAGAACTATAATCTCCAGTTCTTGAAGCATTATTAATCATAGTCCCTATGGTTCCTGGTACTCCAACCGCTGGCCCTATTATTACAGCTGTACCAAAATTTTGCTCAAATCTTAAAGCAAACCAAGATATTATTTTTGTAAGTGCCGATGGTATCACGGCTCCAAAGATTATCTGCATCTTGCTTGCTCCTGCTGCCATGAGTGCCTCAATAGTATCTTTGTCTACTTCTTCAAAGCTTTCTGCCAATGCTCTTATAAAAAATGCAAGTGTATGAAAAAACATACCCACAACCGCAGTAGTTGCTGAAAGTCCATATCCTGCAACAAAAATTAATACCCAAATTATAGTTGGTACAGCTCTTATAAGTCCTGCAAAAACTCTTATAATATTTGATACTGCAAGCATCGTAATGTTTCTTGCTGCAAATATAGAAACTATAAGTCCAACACAAAATCCAAAAAGTGTAGATAAAAATCCTAAAGCTACTGTATTAATTAAACTCCTTACCATCTTTATTTTTAACTCATGAGAAACAGTCTGAACTTGAAAAAATTTCTTTAAAGTTTCTTTCGCTAAATTTAAATTTACTGTATTCCATTTATATTCAGTTCTTACAAAAAGAGTATAAATAGTAATTAAAACAAAGATAAATATTACTAAACTAACAATCTTTTCATCAGAATTTTTTCCGCAGATCTGACTTTTGTCAAACATGATATTAAGTTTATTTTTCCTAGTTCTTCTATTAAATAAACTTGCTTTTTTATTAATAGTGTTTTTTATCATTGTAATTTCTCCCTTAGAACTATTGATAACCTATCAAAAATCAAAACTAAGGCCACAATCAATATAACTGCACTTGTAAGTTCATCAAACCTTCTAAAATTTCTATATATATCTATTAACTGTCCTATTCCTCCTCCAGCTAACATTCCAATTATTACTGAATCTCTAATGTTTGTTTCTATTGCATAAAGAGTCCATGAAACTATAGATGGCCATGCATTTGGTATTATGGACTGTCCTATAATTGAAATATTGTTAGCTCCAACTGAGTTTAATGCCTCTATGCTATTAGAATCTGCTTCATCAAATATGTCTGAAAAAACTCTTGCATTAAATCCAAATGTTCCAAGTGTCATAACAAGAAACCCTAAAAATTCCCCATACCAAAATGAAATTAATAGGATAATGGCCCAAATAGTCGACGGAATATTCCTTATAAATGTAGATATAATCCTAATTACACTACGAACTATTTTATTTTTGAATGTCTTTTTTGACATAAATAAGGCTGCTATTGAAGCAAGTAAAGAACCTACCATACCAGATGAAACTGCCAAAATAAAAGAAACCCATACTCCTTCTAAAAGCTTTTGTAAACTTTCAAAATTTGCTGGAAAATATAGTCTTACAAATCTACTAGTTGCATTTTGAAAGTTTTCAAAGATTATATAAAAATTAAATTCTAAAAGATTAGATGAAATTTTTGTCAAAGCAACAATAAATAAAACAAAAATTAAAAATTTAATCCTATTTTTTCTAAAATATAAATCCGAATTCATCCTATCTCCTTAATAAAATATATTTTATATATTATGCTAATATATCATCAAAGCTAGCTCCATATATCCTTTCTAAGTCCATTATAGATATATCCTCAGGCTTACCATTAAAAACTATCCTCCCAGAATTTAATCCAATTATTCTATCAGAATATTTTTTTGCAATTTCAACTTGGTGTAAATTTACTAGGCAAGGTATTTTTAATTCACAGCTTATATCTCTTAAATGTTGCATAATAAGTTTTGAAGACTGAGGATCTAAAGATGCTATTGGTTCATCACAAAGAATAATATCTGGATCTTGAATTAATGCTCTTCCTATTCCAACTCTTTGTTTTTGTCCTCCAGATAAATCTTTACATTTGAAAAATTTTCTATCTTCTAAACCTAATTTACATAGAATATCATTTGCTTTTTCAACATCTTTTTTATCATATAAACTAAAAGCCCCTCTAAATGCCGAATAATTTCCAAGCCTGCCATGAAGTACATTTTCAAATGCTGTAAGCCTATTAACTAAATTATAATTTTGAAAAATCATGCCAATCTTTTTTCTAACCTCAATTAATTCTTTTTTTGTTAATTTATTTATATTTTTATCTCCAAATATTATGTTTGAATTTTCTTTAGGATCTGTAAGTCTATTAATGCACCTGAGTAAAGTTGATTTTCCTGCTCCACTTGGACCTATTATTGAAACTAATTCACCTTCGTATAATTCAAAGCTTATGTCTTTTAATACTTCTGTATTTCCATAGCTCTTATTTAAATTTTCTATTTTTAAAACACAATTTCTCATTTCTTACCTTTCTAAAATTAACTATTAAGCTTTATTAAATAAATTCTATTATCAACATATCTATTTCGTGTAATTAGAAGATAAACTTAAGGTAAAACATTTATCTCATAGTTTATAGTTTAACTTTTCGACTATATCAGTATCTAAATCAATGCCACCTATATCAACTTTCTTTCCATATATTCCATGATCATCCGATCCTCCTGTTATAATTAAATTATATTTTTTTGCAATCTCTTTTGCTCTTTTTACATCATTTTCGCTATGTGAGGAATGAAATACTTCAATACCCCTTAAACCTTTATCTACTAAACTCTCTACTATTTCAAAAGATTTTGTTTCACCAGGATGAGCTAAAACTGGTATCGCTCCATCCTCAAGTACAGCATCAAGAGCATCATAAATATCTAAATACTCAAAAGAAAAATCAGCAATCCCACCATTTTTAAATAAAGCCTTGTAAAGATTTTGATACTGTCTACTATCAAAATCACTTTTTGTAAGTGCTCTCATAATATGTTGTTTATAGAGAGTTTTTCTAGAATTAACTGAATGAGCTATATCTTCATCAATCAAAAATCCTTTTTCTCTTATTATTTTTAATTGTTTTTCTGAATTTTTATTTCGATTATCAAGATTTTTTTTGCATATTTTTTTTATACTATCTACCTTTTCATAGCCATATGCCAGGAGGTGAATTTTTCTATTTCTTTTATAATCAAATGCTGAAATCTCTATTCCTGGAATGATGACTATATTGTCTATATCTTTTAAAGTCTTTATATATTCAAAAGTCTCAACGGTATCATGATCTACAATGCTTATAGTATCAATTGAATTTTCTTTTGCCAAATTAATTACTTCTTGAACACTTCTAGAAGAATCAGAAAAGTTACTGTGAATGTGTAAATCACAAATCAATTTATTACCTCCAATCTTTTATCATTTAAATAATAAATTTTGTTTGTTAAATCCTGCATAAATTCAAGATCATGAAAAATCCCAACCATTGTAGTCCCAAATTTTTGCAAATTTTTAAAAGCTTTTTTAACCTTAACTTTTGACTCATTATCAAGGCTGGCCGTAGGTTCATCAAGTAATAAAAGTCTTGGTTTCTTTACAATTGCCATAGCTATGTTTAGTCTTAATTTTTCCCCTCCAGAAAAAGTACTTGGATAAATATCCCATAATTCTTCTGCTAATTCAAAATATTTTAATGTTTCTTTAGCTTTTTTTTCGGCAAGATCTTTTGAATAGCCTGTTTCAATTAGGCTAGTTGTTACAAGCTCAAGACATGTAGTTCTTGGCATAATTTTTAAAAATTGTGATACGTATCCTATTTCATCTTTTCTTAAATTAATTACAACTCTTTCACCAATATTTGCTAAATTTATTCTTCCATAAGAGGTTGAATCATACCAAATATTGCCCTCTGTAGTATTGTAAGTTCTATAAATACACTTTATTATGCTTGATTTACCACTTCCACTTTTACCAACTATCCCTATAAAATCTCCCTCATCAACAGAAAAACTAACTCCTCTTACAGGCGTTATCTTTTTATCCAAGTGATGGGTTGTAAATGATTTATACAAATTTTCAACTTCCAATATCTTTGACATATTAATCCACTTCCTGAAAATATTTTTCTATAAATTCCTCAATTGGCATCTTGAAATCTTCAAACCTCTCCTTAATAATTTCGTTGTCCCAATTCCACCATCTTATCTTTTGAAGTTTTTCTATTGTGTCCTTATTAAACCTATATTTTATTTTTCTTTCAGGATTTCCAACAACAATTGAATATGGTTCAACATCTTTTGTAACTACAGCAGCTGACCCTATGATTGCACCATTACCAATCTTAACTTCTGGCATTATAATTGCTCCATGACCAATCCATGTATCATGCCCAATAGAGCTAATCCTCATTTCACGTTTTTTGAAAAATTCTTTTTCATTTTCATCTGCAAACCCATACATTGAAGGCCTGTATGTGAAATGATGTAGAGTGGGTCGATTTATTGGATGATCTGTTGGTCCAATTCTTACACAAGCTGCTATATTCACAAACCTTCCAATTTCAGCATTCTGAATAAAACAAAACTGACCTGTGTATGAAAATCTTCCAAAATTTACGTTCTCTAATGAGTTAAAAATTCCAATTTCATTATAGCCTTCAAATTTAACGTTATTTAAACTTGAATTTTCATGTATTGTAGGTTCCTGTCTTAAAATAATCTGTTTATTAATCATATCTATAACTTGTCCTATAAACTATATGTCCATCTACCATCGCTAAATTTATCACTGGATAATCAGCCTTCTTTTCAATTAATAAAATATCAGCATGTTTCCCTTCTTCGATTGATCCAACTTTATTAAATATTCCGACAGCTCTTGCTGGATTAGAGGTAACCATCCTAAACATTCTAGTTAAATCAATTCCATATTCTTCGTGCATTTTAAATATGCTACTTAAAACTGCAGATGGATAATAGTCACTTGATATTATTGAAATTGCTTCGTCTATAATCCCCTCAATTGCACTCAAATTACCTGAATGTGACTTACCTAAAATTATGTTTGGAGCACCACATACAGTCCACATATTTCTCCTTGTCGCCTCTTTTGCAATTTCAAGTGTAATTGGAAATTCTGATATGGAAATATTTGCTTTTTCATTAAAACATAGCTTTTCTATTGAATCATCATCATGAGATGCTATTTTTACCTTATTTTCTAAAGCAAACTTTGCAAGTTGCTCAATTTCATCTAGATTTAGAAGCTTTTGACTTTGCTTTTCATGTATTCTATTCTCTATGTCTTTTTGAGTTAACTTTTCATCATAAGAAACTAAAGTTTTTTCATAAATTTTTAAATCTTTATATTGTCCTTGTCCTGGAACATGATTCATAAAGGAAAGCAAGTGTACCTTTCCCTCTTTAATTAAATCTTCGACTTTCTTCATGTGATCTATTCCACATATTTCATATCTTAAGTGCAACCTATTATGTATAATATGTGGCCCTTTATCAAATTTTTGAATTTCATCTATCAATTTATATATATTTTTTGGATTTCTAACTTCCTTTCTCCCAAATTCATCAAATGGATATAGAGAAAGTGAGTGGTAAATGGTAGTTATACCACTAGTTACTAATATCCTTTCTGTTTCATGTAGTGAAAAATTATAATCCATCATTATAACGGGTCTAGGTGAGATTATATTTTCTATATAATCTGAATGAATATCTATAAATCCAGGTGATATAAATTTGTTACTACAATCAATTATCTTATACTCACCATCTAAATAATTTCCTACTCGATCATTCTCTACAATCTTCTTAATCTTATCATCTTCTATCAATACTGAATGATTTTCCAATATGTCATTTTCTCTTATAATTTTTCCATTTTTTAGTATTATCATATTTCCCCTCATATTAATGAATAGACCAATTGTTGTGTATACGCTTCTTGTGGATCTTCTAAAATTTGATCAGTAAGGCCTCTTTCTACTATTCTCCCATTGTGCATAACTATTGTCCTATCTGCCAACATTCTAATGACTTTTAAATCATGAGAAACTATTATTATACTTATGGCTAATTCTCTTTGAATTTTTTTTATAAGTTCCAAAACATCAGCTTGCACACTTAAATCTAGTCCAGTAGTTACTTCATCTAAAAGTAAGATTGGTGGGTTATTAGAAAGTGCTTTTGCTATTTGTACTCTCTGTTGCATTCCTCCAGAAAAATTTTTTGGAGCTTCTTCATACCTATATCTAGATATATCTACTTCTTCTAGAAGTTCTATGGCCCTATTTCTTATATCCTCTACATTTCTATTCCCAGCAGAAATCATCTTTTCCGCTATATTTGCTATTGAGGAATAGTTCATTCTAAGACCCAACATTGGATTTTGGTAAACCATTCCAAGTAAATTATTTTTAATTTTTCTTTTTTCATACATATTTATATTAAATAAATTAATATTAGAATCTTTGTAGTCTGCTAAAAAATACTCTCCAGAACTTACATCCTGGTCAAAATAAAGTGACTTTATCAGTGTTGATTTACCAGACCCACTTTCACCAACAACCCCTAGAGTTTCTGCCTTATATAAATTAAAACTAACGTCATTGCATGCATAAACTGTTCTACAATTTGGGCAAAAGTTTTTAATTAAATTTTCTCCTTTGCCATCGCATCTTTTGCAACCCTTCCCATATATTTTTTTTAAATTTTTTACAGTTAGAACTGGACTTTCTTCTTTCATAATTCCCCCAAGCTATTTTTCTAATTTTTCAAGTAGCTCTAATAAATAAGATTGATCATTTATCTGATAATAAGTATCTCCTGTTTTTTCATCTTGCAATTCATCTAAAAACACATCATTTGCTCCTGTAAGTCTACATTTTTTTCCAGTAAAATCTTCTCTTTCAAACGGATAGTCTTCAAATTCGATTGATTTTACCTTTGTATAAGCAGGAAGTGCATATATTTTTTTCTCTCTTCCTGCCCCCAAAAGTATAAGTGCCTTATTCATATTCATCTTAGGATTATCGAATCTTGGAATTGGGCTTGGAGCCATCAAATATCTATCATTTACTATTACTGGATAATCCGCATGCATTGATGCTTTCCCATATTTGATTATTTCCTCAAATATATTCAAATAAGCTACTGAATAATCACAATATCCATGCATTTCTTTAGTCTTTCTTTCATAGGGCTCTGCATTTCTAAGAGGTTCTGGCTCTGGAACTTGTAATACTAATATTTGATCTTCATTTAATTCTATTTCCGGAATTCTATGTCTTGACTGAATTATTGTTGCATCTTGTGTTTTTATAGTTTCTTTTACTCCTGTAAATTCTGTTATAAGATTTCTGATATTAATTGAGTTCACACTCTCATCACTACCTTGATCTATTACCTTTAATACATCTTTTTCTCCTATAATTGATAAACTGATTTGGAGTCCCCCAGTCCCCCATCCTCTAGCAATTGGGAGTTCTCTAGATGCAAAAGGTACTTGATAACCTGGTATAGATATTGCCTTTAAAATAGTCCTTCTAATTTCTTTTTTTGAATTTTCATCTAAAAAAGCAAAATTTTTTTTATTATTTATCATAATCTATTCCCTTACGAATTTTTCTTATACCATCTAATTTAGATTGAAATGTTACATAATGTGGCAATTTAAGATGAGATATAAATCCAGTTGATTCTACCGAATCTATATGGAGTAAAATAAACTCATCATCTCCTGTGATATCTCCTTCTTGTTTATATTCAAGTGAATGATCTAAAACACTCATTGCAATTGCTTTAGTTTCATTTTGCCCAAAAACTAATCCATATCCAATTTCAAATCCAAGAGGATTAGAAGGATCTTCATTACCTGATGCACAGAAGGCTTCTACTTCTGTAACTTTTATAGATCCTATATAATATTCATCTTCTGAATTATTATTTACATAAAGTGATAGATCCCCAACTCTTAATTCTCCTATATTGGGATGGCTTCCAATTCCAAATCCTCGGATTTTTGCATATCCTAATGAAGTAACTGCGCCCGTTTGTCCTCGAGTCAAACTTTGCAATCTTTGACTTCTTGAGCTAGGAAATTCAATCTTTTTTTTAGTTATATCATCAGGTTCTCTATCGTCATTTTCCCTTTTATTAAATAAGTCTTCTTTTATTAAATAATCAACAACTTTTGGTAAATTTGTAAAATTAATATCTGTATTTTTTAAGTTTTGTTTTTCAAATCGTTCTTTTAAGGCTTTTAAAGCTTCCTTATTTTCATTTGTTAAGTCAAAATTTAAAAATCTTTGTTTAAAATCATATGCCTTACCTAAAAACTGGCCTCCAGGTATATCTTTAAAAGAAGAAGATATCCTTCTTTCAACATGCATATTTCTAGGATCAGCTACCGAAGTATAGTACAACCTAGGTAATGTTGATAGATGGGCTCTTAATAAAAAAACAGCTTCCTCCATACTGCCCATTGCTTGTTTTATAGCAAGAGCTGCTAAATCTTCATCATATAGGCTACTTTCCGACATTACTTGATACAAAAGATCTTTTAATTCGGATTTAATTACATCAATTTCTAGTAACTGCTCATCTTTCACCCTGTCATAATCAAGAAGCCTGTTAGATTCTTTTATTGCATCTTGACCACCTTTAACTGCAACATAAGCCATCTTTTTCACCTACCTTCATTCTTGTAGTTCTTGGAATACAAAGTAAATTTTTATATTGATCAATTAGAATTATGTCAACTCCTATTGGAAACTCAGAATTTATTTCATTTCTTATTTCTATCCAATCAAAATTATCTATTCCAATTTTATTTATATATTTAATCCCTGGCCCCATAAGGCTTATATTTCCATCATCTAATATTTCTCTTGTCTCAATAATTAAAGTTCCACTTGTGTGAGGATTTATTAAAGTTCCTCTTTTAACTTCTTTTAAACAATCACAAATTTCATTTTCATAATCTAAACCAATAACAACATAGTCAGCTTTAGATATAGTTCCTGTTTTAGTATTTGTCCTTATTATTATTTCCTCTTCTGCCTGCTTATCTTCTTTATAGATATAAAAAGATACCTCACCATCTACAAGTGTAGTTATTAAGTCTATAGTTTGAGGGAATAAACTACCCTTATATTTTTCAAAACTCACTATTTTATTAATCTTTCCTGGATAGGCAAAAGAATCCATTATTTTTCTGAAATTTTGCTGATTTTTAAATTCTTTCTCTAACATTTTTCACCACTATTCATTCATAATATTAAAATTAACTCTTGTATTAGCTATAATACTGTCTTTTTTATTTAATTTCTTTAATCCTTCATTCTTACAGTTGAAAAATATATCTATATATTTTTCACAAATTGGAAGATTAAGTTCAAATGCTGAATCTGCAATTGCTAATGCCTTGCTTAATTCATAATTGCTCCCTCTTACAATTCCTATCCCTACTTGATCATCTATCCTAACTTTGCACTCAGTGATCAAAAGCTCACCAAGATAAAATAAGGAATTTTTAGCAGCTTCACGAACTTTTATCATAGCTAAACCCTCTCTTGGTTCTTGTATTATTTCTACCTTATGTATTTCTGATACTTCTTTAGCAAATTCTTTTACCTCATCTTGTGCATATTCAATAAATATTTTTGTTCTTTCTTTTTTATCCACCTTATCCTCCTCCGAAAAATAGTCTATCTTGGCGCCAATATAATAATCTTATTTTTTTTGTAAACACTTAGTAAATAATAAAAACTCAAGAATAAATAAAATATTTTACTCTTGAGTTTCATTCTAAAGAATATTTAAATATATCACTTCTATACTCTGTCTTAATAATTTCTATTAAACTACCTTCCTTATCTAATAATTTTCCTTCTAAAACTAGGATTGGAACTAAGCTGCCAACTTTTAAAATTTCAATTTCTTCAATCGTTGGTAAATCTACACTTAAAGTAGATTTTGAAATTTTAAAATCTTTTATATCTTTGCTTTTATAATATTCATAAATTGAAAGAATTTTTGAACCTTCTTTTTCTATTTGCGGAAATTTATAATCGCTTATATAGGAATTGTGAATTGCAGATGGAATATTATATAATTTCCTAAGCCTAGATACCTTATAGATATTTCCCATTAATCCTTCTCTTTTTGCTTCTACAAGTTCTTCTCCTGTAACTTTCTTTAATCCTAGATTTAAAGTAGTTAATGGTATATTTTGTTCTTTCATCTTTTTTGTAAAGCTTGTCTCTGTAAGATCTAGGTTTATTTTCGGTTCTTTTATTACCATAAATCTGCCTACTCCTTGAACAGGATGGACTAAACCAAGTTTCTCTAAATTACTGTAAATTTTTCTAACTGTATGCCTGCTTACATTAAATAATTTTGATAACTCATTTTCACTTGGTAAACTTATATTTCCCCCTCTTTTATTACTTTGAGCTGTATTAATAATATAGTTTCTTATACTGGCTTCTATCTTGAAATTATCTAGATTTTCCTCCATTATTATCTATTATCCTTTCATATAAATATATTTATATAAAACTAAATTCTTAAACTTCAAGGTGAATTATAGGACATAATAATTTACTTTCCTTTAAAGAAGAGTAAAGACATTGTAAATAATCTAAGTAAAACATATTATAAATAAATTTTAACGAGAGTATCTTTAGTAAAACTAATTCCTATAAACTATTAAATATATAGTTTAATAGTTTATATAAAAAAATTGGCAAACTCAGAAGATTACTCCGAGTTTGCCAATTTTTAAAAATTCTAATTATATTTTGTAAGGCTCTGTAGTACCTTGTTAGGGAGTAAATCTCTAACAAGGTACTACAGAGCCTTACAAATTAACTTCACATTAATTATTTAACTTCTACAGTTGCTCCAACTTCTTCAAGCTTAGATTTGATTTCTTCAGCTTCGTCTTTTGAAACGCCTTCTTTAACTGCTTTAGGTGCTCCGTCAACTACTGCTTTTGCATCTTTAAGTCCAAGTCCTGTAATATCTTTTACAACTTTTATTACTTTAACTTTTTCTTGTCCAGCTTCAGTGATTACTACATCAAATTCAGATTTTTCTTCTTCTGCTGCTGGTGCTGCTCCGCCTGCTGCTGGTGCTGCTGCAACTGCTGCTGGTGCTGCTGCTGAAACTCCGAATTCTTCTTCAAGAGCTTTAACTACTTCTGATAATTCTAATACTGTAAGTTCTTTAACTTCTTCAATTAATTTTTCTACTTTTTCTGACATTTTATTCCTCCGTTATTTTAATAATCCTAATTTTTTAGCATAATATTATGCTGCTTCTTGTTCTTTTTTATCAGCAATTTGTGCAATAACTCTAGCAAATCCTGACAATGTTCCATTTAATACATTTGCGAATCCTTGGATTGGTGCATTCAAGCCGCCAAGTACTTGTGCAACAAGAACTTCTTTAGATGGTAATTTAGCAAGATCGTCAATTTCAGAAAGTGATAATACTTTTCCATCAACGTAACCTGCTTTAATTTCTAAAGCTTCATGATCTTCTGCAAATTCTGATGAAATTTTAGCTGCACTTGCTGGATCTTCCATACCAAAAGCTACGGCACTTGGTCCCTTTAAAAATTCTTCAAGTCCAGTAATTTCTAATTCTTCAAAAGCACGTTTCATCATTGTATTTTTGTAAACTTTGTAGTCAACATTTGCTTCTCTGTACTTACTTCTAAGTTCAGTTACTTCTTCAACTGTAAGACCTCTGTAATTTACAAGAACTATAGATTGTGCTCCTTGAATTTTTTCCTTAATTTCATCAACTAGGGCTTGTTTTGATTGTAATTTTTCTTCTTTCAATTTGTCACCCCCAAAATAAAAAAATCTCACGCCGCCGTGAGATGTGAAAATCAAATAAATTCGAATTTCAAACCTCGGTAGGACTTATGGCAATGCCACCTACTGTCTGCGGCTTAGTAACATTAGTATTATATATACTTTTATTTAATTTGTCAATATTTTTTTATGTTCTTTGGTGACTAATTTAAATATACAATTTATATTATCTTTTTAATCTGTAACTTACTTTACAAAAGAAGACCAATAACCTATAATTAACTTGCACTAGGGGTGCCACTTGGCTGAGATTATACCCTTAAACCAATCAAGGTAATGCTTGTGGAGGGAAGTGTCTAAACCTCTTTAAGTATGTGCAAAGGAGGTATTTTTTATGCAAAAAATTAATAAAAATTGGACAACAAAAATGTTAGTTGAAGGTTCTGTGTGTATAGCACTCGCCCTTATTCTTCGTACGATTAAAATTTATGAACTACCTAATGGCGGATCTATTTCTCCTGGCAAGATGATTCCTCTAATTATATTTGCTCTTAGGTATGGACCTTCTAAAGGATTTATAGTTGGTTCAGTTTATGGAGTATTATCTATGATACTTGGTGGAAGTATTTTCCATCCAGTTCAAGCTATTTTAGATTATCCATTAGCATATGGTCTTTTAGGCCTTGCAGGAATTTTTAAGGATGAATTTCAAAAAACTCATTCTATTAAAACAATTTTACTTGGATCACTTGTAGGTGTACTAGGTAGATTTATTTGCCATGTTCTATCTGGAGTAATCTTCTTTAAGCAATATACTCCAGCTGGTATGAACTCATGGGCTTACTCTATAACTTATAATGCATCTTTCTTATCAATTGATTTTGCAGTCACTGTACTAGTTATATTTTTACTAAAAAATTTTCTAACACGTGATTTGCAAAAACTTTAAAACTAAAAAAACTTTAAGATTTTCTTAAAAAATCATAAAAATACCCCTCTTTTAATTTCTGAAATAAGAGGGGTTTATTTTTGGTGTTTTTATTTTTCCATTAATTTTTGTCCGTTAATTCTAATTCCAGGACCCATTGTTGATGAAACTGTCACTGATTTTAAATAACGACCCTTTGCAGCTGCTGGTTTTGCTTTTATTATAGCATCTGCAATTACTTTGAAGTTTTCAGCAAGTTTATCAACTCCAAAAGAAACTTTTCCGATTGGAACATTAATGATTGCAGCTTTGTCTACTCTATATTCAACTTTACCTGCTTTAGTTTCTTTTACAGCTTGTTCTATATCAAATGTAACTGTACCTGATTTAGGGTTTGGCATAAGTCCCTTTGGTCCAAGAACTCTACCAATCTTACCAACTACGCCCATCATGTCTGGTGTTGCAATAAGTACATCAAAATCAAACCAATTTTCATTTTGAATTTTTTCAACGTATTCTTCTCCACCTGCATAGTCAGCACCTGCTGCTTCAGCTTCTTTAATTTTTTCTCCCTTTGCAAGAACAAGGACTTTAACTTCTTTACCTGTTCCATTAGGAAGTACTACAGTACCTCTTACTTGTTGGTCAGCATGTCTTGGATCTACACCAAGTCTTACTGCAAGTTCAACTGTTTCATCAAAGTTTGCCTTAGCAGTCTTTGTAACTAAGTCAAGAGCTTCATTTACATCATATAAATTTGATTTATCGATTAGCTTTACGCTATCTTGATATTTTTTACCTCTTTTTGGCATATTTACCTCCTTCGTGGTACTTTCGGCTCAGCCTCCCACTTATCTTTCTACTTCTATACCCATACTTCTAGCTGTGCCTGCGATCATTTCCATAGCAGCTTCAACGCTTGCTGCATTGAGATCTGGCATCTTTGTTTTAGCTATCTCTTCAACTTGAGATTTTGTCAATTTTCCAACTTTTTTCTTGTTAGGTTCACCACTTGCTTTAGACATATTAAGAGCTTTCTTAATTAAAACTGCAGCTGGTGGAGTCTTAGTGATAAAAGTGAAAGAACGATCTTGATAAACTGTAAGAACAACAGGAATAATCATACCTGCTTGATCTTGAGTCTTTGCGTTAAATTCCTTTGTGAATTGCATAATATTTACACCATGTGGTCCTAGTGCAGTACCAACTGGTGGTGCTGGTGTTGCTTTTCCTGCAGGAATTTGTAATTTTACTAATGCTATGACTTTTTTTGCCATTTTATTTCCTCCTTGTGGTAATGCGGGTTTACCCTCCCACACATTTACTATTCTTTAATAATTTGATTGAAATCCAATTCAACTATTGTATCTCTTCCAAACATTGAGATACATACTTTAACCTTAGCTTTGTCGTAATTGAAGCTGTCGATTTTACCTACCAAATCTTTAAATGGTCCATTAATAACTTTAACAACTTCTCCCACTTCGAAGTTATCGAATAACTCTTTGCTATCGGTAACTCCTAGTAGCAACACTTCTTCATCTGTAAGTGGCACAGGTTTTGAAGCTGGCCCAACGAAACCAGTAACTCCTCTTGTGTTTCTCACAAGATACCAAGTTTCATCGTTCATAATCATATTCACAAGGACATAAGATGGAAACATCTTTCTCTCCTTTGCCTTTGAAATGCCTTCTTTATTTTCAACATATTCTTCCATGGGAATTCTAATGTCAAAAATCAAATCTTCCATTCCACGATTATGAACCATGGCTTCCATATTATCCTTTACCTTTTTTTCATAACCAGAATAAGTGTGAATTACATACCATTTTGAAGCTTCATTGTTATTAAGTTCTTGTGTATCCAATTAAAACACTCCAATCAAAAAATAAAACCAAATAAAAACATTACGATTTTATCATATGCTAATAACAATAATGATGACAAAATAACTGCCACAATTACTATTATTGAATATTTGATTACAGTATCCTTTGTAGGCCATACAACTTTTTTGAATTCAGATTTCACACCTCTAAAGTATCTACCTAAACTGCCTTTTTTCTCTTCAGTCTTAGGTGTAGTTTTAGTAGCCATAAATCCTCCTTATTTAGTTTCTTTGTGAGTTGTATGTTCTTTACAGAATTTACAATACTTCTTTAGTTCCAATCTTTCAGTAGTGTTCTTTTTGTTTTTATATGTCACATAATTTCTGTTTTTACATTGTGTGCACTCAAGAACTACTCTATCTGCCATAAAAACACCTCCAGTGCTAAAAAAAAGAGCCGCCATTGGCTCCTTCTGATTTACTAGCTAATACTACCACAAATGTAGCTATTTGTAAAGCAATTTGCGATAATTTTCTCTACTTTTGTGCAATTTATCCCATTAAAAATTTTCTAACAAATTTATTTGTTCCTTATTTATGCTAAAAAAATTAAAATTTCAAATTTATTTTTGTAGGAAAATAAAAAATCTAAAGAGAAACCCTATATTAAGTGGGAATGCCTTTATAAGTTCAGGTAAATATTTAATCTCTTGCAGTATTTTTTTAAGAGTTTCTTTTTCCCTTTGACTAAAAGTAGCTACAAAATCTTTATTTAATAAAAATTGCCCAATAATTAAAATAAATCCCAAGAGTAAACTTATAAATCCAGTAGTCTTATTTATTTGGGCTAATTCAATGTTATTTACCGCAAAAAGATTTTGACAAAATACCACAATCCTCATGGATACTGTTGAATTTAAAAAATAGTGAATTATTACGGTATAAGAGATATTTTCTGTTATTGCGTAAATAATTCCTAATGCAATACCAAATAAAAAACCTGATTTATATTTTCCGTAATGAAATAGTCCAAAAACTATTGCCATAACTAGGATTCCATAATCTCTTGAGACGTTCATTAACTTCCTTTGTACTATATATCTAAAGATATACTCTTCAAATAAGACAAATAATATCATTGTAATGCTTACATATAAATCAATAGAACTAGTGGAATCATTGCTCATTTCTTGTAAAGCATCCAAATTTGTTGTTAAAATAATAATTCCCTGATAAATAAAAACATATTTGAAAAATAAAATTAGCTCTTTTACTTTTATTTCTTTTATTCCCTTGATTAAATCTCTAAAAAAATCCCTAATATGAATACCAAAGAAACAACTAAATCCAATAAAAATTGAAATAGGATTTAAAAGAGACCTAAATACAAAAAAAGAGTATGAAGTTCCTTTAAATTTAACTGATGCCAAAAAAACAAAAATAATAAAAGAAACTATTACTGCATATCCAATTTTTTCTATAATTTTTTTCCTCTCTAAATTCATTTTAAAAACTCCTCTTTATTCCTTTTGTGACTTTACTTGTCTTTCTCTTCCTCAAATTCTCTTAAGATTTCACTTATTTCAGCCGAGTCCATAAAGTCATAAACTTTCCAGTGATTTGGCAGTAAAAATTTGTAAGGTTCATATGAAAATCTCTTATCTATTAAAAGAACCTTCCCCTTATCATCTTCTGTTCTTATAACTCTTCCTGCAGATTGGACAACTTTTATCATGCCTGGATAGATGTAGGCATACTCGTAACCTTTATTGTACTTTTTTTGGAAGTGAACTTTTAAAATATTTCTTTCATAGGAAAGTCCTGGCAATCCAACAGTTATTATCGCTACACCTTTAAGTCTTTCACCAATTAAATCTATTCCCTCAGAAAAAACTCCACCCATAACTGCAAAGGCTGTTGTATTAGATGAAAATGTAAAATTATTTAAAAATTCTTCTCTTTCCCTTTCTGTCATTTCTCTATTTTGTTTTATTGCGCCTTTATTTTCCTCTATATATTTTTTATAGACGCTTTCCATAAAAGAATATGACGGAAAAAAGAAAATATAATTTCCATCGTCCTCTGTAAAAATTTCTAAATTTTTTACTATTTCATTAATTGCATTTTCTCTATCTCTATATACAGTTGAAATATTTTGATTGCGAAAAACTATTAAATTTTTTGGATCAAAAGGCGATTTTATTTTGTAATAATTTGTATCATTATCTGCTCCAAGGAGTTTACCGTAGTATTTTATTGGACTCAAGGTTGCAGAAAAAAATACAGAAGACTTTGGTACTTTTAAAATATTTTGAAAAATTGGTGCAATGTCGAGAGATTTTATTTTCACGCTCTCTCCACCTTTTATGGATACAAAATCTTCGTTGTAATACTCCAAAATTTTTATATATTTGAAGAGTGAAAAGTAAATGTCAAGCCCCTTTTCATAATTTTCTACCTCCTTATCTTTAGTCAAAAAATCATTCATAGCAAAAACTGTCTTTTCAATCTCTCCATTAAACTTTACAAAGGATTCATAAGAATAAAAAGTTTTATCACCCAAATTTTTAAACTCTTCTATCGCATTATTAAGGTGTTTTCTCGCAGTCTTTCTCTTTTTAGGAAGAATTTCATATAGATTTATTAAATCATCCAAAAAAACTTCCGATGAATACATTTCTCTACCTCTCTCCAATAGATTGTGACTTTCATCTACAAGTAGGGTAAATCTAAGCATTGTATTTTCAAAAAATCTCTTTAAATATACTGTCGGATCAAAAATATAATTATAATCACATACAATAAAATCTGAAAAGTCCAAAAGATCTAACTGATATTCAAAAGGACAAACCATGTGAAGTTTTGCAAATTTTTCAATATTTTCTCTAGAAAAATTATCGCAGGAATCAAATATGTCTATGATTGCATCGTTGACTCTATCAAAATGTCCCTTGGCATAGGGACAGTCCTTGGGATTGCAAGAAACTTTATCATTTAAACAAATTTTATCTTTTGCAGTTACAATTGTAATTTTCACTTTCAATTTTTTGTTTAAAAGTTTCTCGAGGGCATCCTTCGCAGCATTTTTTCCAGTGGACCTTGCTACAAGGTAAAAGGCTTTGTCAATCTTATCCTCTCCCATTGCCTTTATTGTCGGAAAAATTGTAGAAATTGACTTGCCAATTCCTGTTGGTGCTTCTACAAATAATTTATTCTTATCATCAATTGTGTTATAAACTGCAACAGAAAGTTCTCTCTGTCCTTTCCTAAAATTTTTAAATGGGAATTTTAAACTTTTTATGGACTCATCTCTTATTTCCTTCCACTCAACAATTCTTCTTGAAAATTCCAGATATTCCATAAGAGTAGAAATAAAAAAATCTCGAAGTTCGCCAAAACTAAAGGCTCTTTTTATATGAATGACTTCTTCTGTTTCAAGTTGATAGTAAGTGAGCATAACATTTATGTCGTCTAGTCCCTTTTCCTTTGCATATATGTAAGCATAGCACTTTGCCTGTGCCCAATGCATTAGATTTTCTTCTTTTTCAAGTTCTTCTAAATCCCTTGTGGTAGATTTTATTTCATCGATAGTTACAGATTCTGCAACTTCAATGCCATCAGCACGACCCTCTACTGTGAAATTTATATCCTCTATTTCTTCATGAGTTCTTAAAAAAACTTCTGTGAGATAATTTTTTGTGTAAGACTTTTGAATCTTTTGGTGTGCCTTTATTCCCTCGATAGCTCTTTTATTGGAAAAAAATCTCCTGTCAATATCGCCACTTCTTTTGACAAATTCTATTAAATTTCTTACGGAGATTTTTACTTCTTTCACAATAAACCCTCTCTTTTTACAAAATCAAAAACTCTATAAATATAAAAATTTATTCCAAATCTAAAAAATCAAGTTGTCTTAAAGCTTCAAAAAGTATAATATTTGCTGAATTTGACAAGTTTAAACTTCTTCCATAATCTTTTAGCATGGGGATTCTTATTGCATTTTCATAATTCGAAAAAATTAAGTCTTCTGGCAATCCTCTAGTTTCTGGCCCAAAAATAATAAAATCACCATCTTTGTACTTTACATCAGAATATTTTTTCTTTGCCTTCGTACTTGCAAGATAAAAATTGCTATCTGGATATTTTTCTAAAAGTTCATCATAGGAATCATAATAATTTATATCCACTAAGTGCCAATAATCTAGTCCTGCCCTCTTTAAATGTTTGTCATCAACCTTAAATCCAAGTGGTTTAATTAAATGAAGTCTTGTATGAGTAAGTCCACAAGTTCTTGCGATTGCCCCAGTATTAAAGGGAATCTCTGGTTCATAAAATACTATATTTAACATTTTTTATCTCCTTCCAAAATTTCTATTGCACATTTAAGTCCGTCTAGAGCAGAAGAAATTATTCCACCAGAATAACCTGCCCCTTCTCCAATGGGATATAAATTTTTAATTCTTTCACTTCTATAATCTTTTCTCACAATTCTAATTGGAGAAGATGTCCTCGTTTCTACTCCTGTTAATATTGCATCATCATCACAAAAACCATTAACTCTTTTGTCCATTACATTTAGTGCATTTTTTATAGCGTGATTTATGCTATCTGGATAAATATCATTTAAGTTTTTAAAAGTATAATCTGGTTTAAAAGTTGGATTTACTTCTCCAAGTTTTTCTGTCACTCTATTTTCCAAAAAGTCCTTAACTCTTTGCACTGGTGCTTTCCCACATCCAAGTTCATAAGCTCTTTTTTCAATTTTATTTTGAAAATTCATTCCAGCTAAATTTCCCTCGCCAAAAATTTTCGAGTCCACTGTTGCTACAATAGCAGAGTTTGAATTTTCTCCACTCCTGTCGTGATAGCTCATGCCATTGATACATAATTTTCCTTCTATTGAAGACGAGTTAATGACATAACCACCAGGACACATACAAAAAGTATACACTGAATGCTCTTCATCTTTATCTGTGACGTTTAGCTGATAAGTTGCAGATGGAAGTTTTTCTGAAATCATTCCATACTGTGAAAGTTCAATATTTTTTCTCTTATGCTCAATTCTAAAGCCAACTGCAAAGGGTTTTTGCTCCACTAAATTATATTTATCGAGCATAACAAAAGTATCTCTCGCAGAATTGCCAATTGCCAAAATATAAACGTCAGCTTGATATTCCCCTTTATCAGTTATAATTTTATCTAGATTTCCATCTGTTATTTTAAAATCAATTAACTTTTCGCTAAATTTATAAATTGCACCACATTTTTCAATTTCATTTCTCATATTTTTTATAACATCGCGCAAAATATCTGTACCAATATGAGGCTTTTGTTCGTATAAAATATCTTCTGGTGCACCATTTTTCACAAAAATATCAAATATGTGCGAAACTCTTTTATCCTTCGATCTAGATGTAAGCTTTCCATCAGAGAAAGTCCCAGCACCACCTTCTCCAAACTGCACATTAGAATTCTCATCAAGCTTTCCAATTTTATGAAGAATTTCAATGTCTTTTACTCTCTCATCAACTGGCTTACCTCTCTCAATTAAAGTAACTTCTACGCCACTTTTTGAAAGTGCATAGGCAGCAAAAAGACCTGCAGGTCCAGTCCCAACTATCACTGCAGTTTTTATATTATTTTTGTTTTTAATTTCAAGTTTTTCTTCCTGAAATTCTGCAATATTATTTCTAAGTTTTTTTACAATTTTTTTGTCAATATCCTTTAAATCTAGATCCACAAGAACTTGATATACAAAAAATATTCCTCTCCTTGCATCAATAGACTTTTTATAAATTTTATATTTAAAATTCTTTTTATTTATTTCTCTTTCAATTTTTTCCCTCAAAAAACTTTCGTCTTTATCATAGGGAACTTTTATGTTTCTCAAAATTATCATAATTTCACCAAAAACATTATATCACGAAACTTTTGTTGATAAAAAACTAAATAATGAGTATTATAAAAATAGGTGTTTTATGTAGTAGTTATTATGAAAAAACATTTATCGGACTTAAAATTTATAATAATTGCAATATTAATTGCTCTTTTCATTAAAACTTTTTTATTTAATACCGTTAAAGTTCAGCAAACATCAATGTATCCTACATTAAAGCCCAATGATATAATTCTTTCTAGTTCACTTTACAGATTTAAAGGTGACTTTAAAAGAGGAGATATTATTGTTTTTAAATCAGTTAATGAAAATAAACTTCTAGTAAAAAGAATTATTGGACTTCCAGGAGAAGTGGTAGAATTTTATGATGGTACCATTTATATTGATGGTAAAGAATTAGATGAAAAATACTTTGATGAAAAACCCTACACACTTTCAAATACAAATAAATTTGTATTGAAAGATAATGAATTATTTGTATTAGGAGATAACCGGACTCCAAATGGGTCAATGGACTCAAGGGCTTTTGGACCAATTAATATAAAAAGCATAAGATCTCATCCCTTTTATAGATTATTCCCATTAAATTCAGAAAAATTTATTAATGGGAGTTGATAATAATGAATAAAAAAAATTTATTTATACTTTTAGTAATGACTCTATTAATTTTACCTTGTCAAATTTCAGCAAGTTCTATTAAAGAGAATATTAATGACGAGGTTCCTCTTAGAATGGGACTATATAATGTCGTAAAAGATTATAATTTCTACCAAGAAAAAACTGTACCTTGGGGTGTATTCTATACAAAGGATGGATTTAATTATTATAAAGACAATTTACATTTCGTTGGGATGAATGAAATTAAATTTACTTATTATAGATCTATGAATTCTGATCTAAAGGTCTATAAAATTTGCAATGGTTCTGGATTTATGGAGTAGTAAATAATACATAAAATGCCACTTTAAAAAGAGATTCAACATGGAATCTCTTTTTGTATGTCAAAAATGACTATGTATAAATTTCGAAAAAAGCCTCAATAAATATCTTTTATTTTGGGCAAAATTATTTCTACAATAGTTCCAATTTTTTCATTGTTTGCATTTTTATTGTCATAAACTTTTACATCTCCCTTTAATTTTTCCATAATATTTTTCACAAGATTTAGCCCTATGCCATAGCCTCCACTTTTTTTATTTCTCGACTCATCTACTCTGTAAAATAAATCAAAAATCTTTTCCTTGTCCTCATCACTTATGCCAATTCCTGTGTCAACTACTTCAATAAAATAATCTTTCTCATTTTCTTTAAAGTTAAAGAAAAGACTTCCGCCAGAAACATTATAAATTATTCCATTTTTTGCGACATTAAATAGCACTCTTTCCAGCAAAATATCACTGGAATAGATAATCTCACTTTCCACATTTGAAATAATTTTTATATTTTTTTCATCTGCCAAGTCCTCTAAATCTAAAATAACCTCATCAATTAAATCCTTTAAATCAAATTCACTAAAATTCACATTTTCTCTTCTGTTTAAAAATAAAATAGTTTCAATTATACTAGATATTTTATCAGTATTTTCTTCGAAATTATCTAAAAGTTCACGCAAATCCTCATCTTTAACTTTATTTTTCATTAAGTAAATTTCAAGAGATGACTTCATAACGGCAACAGGCGTATTTAACTCATGAGCAATAGAAGATGCCATGGACTTCTCCCTAAAATAACTAGAATAAATCGTATCAAAAGACTTCTCAAAGGCAAGGGACAGTTCTTCAATTTCCTGTGATTCACCTTTCATACAAATCTCTTCTCTATCTTTTAAATTGTCCATGTCAATCTCAATAACTTTTTCCTTTAATTCATTTAAAGGGCTTATGATTTTTAAAATTACTCTGTAATAAATTAGAGAGCCTATTAAAATTGTAGATACAATTACAATTTTAGAAAAATTTTTTATCTCTTTTGTTGAATTTAGCTTCGCATCTTCAATTACAATAAAAAGATCTTTTCCACTTTTATGAACCTTTTCTTCTTCTATAATATCTTCACCAAGGTCAAGAATTCTCTTCTCTTGGTATTTTCCAATAATAAAATTAGATGTTGCTGTCATAATCACAAAAATTAAAATTACAGAAAATAAAAGCTTAAAGACAATAGTTTTTTCAAAATTTTTAAACTTTTTCATTTAATCATATAACCCTTTCCAATTTCATTTACAATAATATTTTTACCAAGTTTTGATTTTAATTTCTTTCTAAGTGCAGACATGTGAACTCTAACTACATTAGAAAATAAATCCACATCGTCATTCCAAATATGTTCAAGTAGCTCTTCTGTTGTTACATACCTTCCAATATTAAAAAATAAATATTCTAAAATCCCCGCTTCCTTTGCAGTAAGTTTTAATTCCTCATCATTTATATAAAAAATTCTTTTTGTAGTATCAAATTTAATGCCCTCTTTTTCAATAATGGAATTTTCTATTGTTGTCTTTCGCCTTAAAAGTGATCTGATTCTAGCTTTTAGTTCTTCAAAATGGAAGGGTTTTATAATATAATCATTTGCACCAAGGTCAAACCCACGCACTCTGTCATCCACATCAGAAAGAGCAGTTAGCATAATTACATTGACTTCACTGTTTTCCCCTCTTATTTCCTTTAGAATTTCAAACCCATCCTTTTTAGGCAAATTTATATCTAAAATAATGAGGTCGTAATCATTGGTAAAGGCCATAAAGGACCCTTCTTCGCCGTCAAGGGCTGTGTCAACAACATAGCCAGAGTGGACCAAGCCCTCTCTTATGGACTCCAAAAGCCTTTCTTCATCTTCAATAACTAAAATTTTCATTTCTTCCTCTTCCAAATTTCATGAAAAACTTTATAATTTGGATCTTCTATTTCAAACTTATCTACAAGTTTAAAATCGTCAAAACTAGGAATAAATTTGTCTGCACCTTCTACAACAGTGTCAACTCTTGTAACTATAAGTTCATCAATTTCATCCCACAAAAGTTTTGCAATCTCAGCTCCGCCAATTACAAAAACTTCTTTGTCTTTATATCTATTTGTAATATTATTTAATTTTTCTATGGAATCAACATAATACAAGTCTTCTTCATCTTCTCTATCAGAATGAGTAAAAACGACAGAAATCCTATTTGGAAGTTTCTTTCCAATAGAATCAAAAGTAGTTCTTCCCATTACGATAATATTTCCAGTAGTGTAATTCTTAAACATATGAAGATCATTTTCTACAAATAAAATTTGCTCTCCATCCTTGGCAATAGCATTGTTGTTGTCAACTAAAATTAATAATTTCATTTGAACCTCCAATAAATTAAATTCTTACATTAATCATAGCATTATTCAAAGACTTTTTTAACAATTTATAAAGCTTTAGATATATTTCTTATAAAATTCACAAAATCCCGTCAAAGTAAAAGTGTAACGTATGTCCATACAGTTAATGAAAATATATAAATAAAAATTATAATAAAAATTATAAAAAGTATTGACGTTGCTATCGATAATTGATATCATTAATTTGGAGAATTATAATTCTATTAAAACTAACCATCAATTGAAATAGTAGATTTTTGAAAATTTGCCTAAAATTAAAAGGAGGTGTAGATTTAAACATTAATTATTTAAAAAATAAAAATAAATGAATTAATAAAATAATAGAAGAGGAAATTATGAAAATTTTTAAAAAAATGATAAGTTTAGCGTTAGTAGTAGTTATTATGATGAACTCTGTAACACCGATTTATGCTAACTCAAAATTGGATACTAACTTTATAAATATTAATGAAGATTTTAATAAAGATGAGATTATAATTGATTATAAAGAACATAGAGAAGATGGAGAATATTACATAGTAGAAAAAATTAATGGCGATAAAATTAATAGTAAGATTTATAAAATCGAAGATGGCGAGAATGTTTTAAAAAATTCGATTATTAGTGAAATTGAGAATGGAAAAGTTTTTTGTCTTGAAACTAAATCAGATGGTATAGTTGAAAAATATGAGGTTTCAGCAAAAATAATTGATAATATTGAAAATCACAAACAAGATAAAAATGAAATATCACTCTTAGGAAATAATACTTATTTGCGAACTGATAGGTATGGGATTTCTTTAGTAGGTAAAAAGGTTACTATTGCAATTACTGCAGCAGCAATCGTCGCTGCAGTAGCATATATAAATATGCCAATTGCAACAAAAATCATTATTTCAGCTATATCTGCAGGTGGTGGAGCCGGAGTTGCATCACTACCAGACTATTTATACGTTACTAGTAATGTTTATAGAACTCATAGTACAGGTAAAATCTATACTAGATATGAAAATGATTACTATTTAGATTCTAAAAGGACGCAATATATTGGTTCTTGGTCTTTTAGTGAAAGAGGGCTTCATTAAACTATGAAGTTAATCAAGAGAGAACTAATCAAAATATTTTTTATACTTGGTATACAAATTTTATGCGGATATATTTTCTCTCATTTTTTAAAAAAAAGTTTTAATTTAAGAGAATTTTTTACAAACTATGTAATGATTGTATTTTGGATAGTTTATTTCGTTGTTGTAATTGTCATTAACATTTTAAAAATGAAAAATAGAATAAATTAAAGTAAATTTCTAGGAAATTAAAATAATTTTCTAGAAATTTTTTATTTGTGTTAGGAGCAACAATAACTCATTTTATTGGATATTGCGAATATCTTATTTAAGTAGATAAAATTTTCTATAAAGAAAATTTTACTCAATTAATTATAATCTTTTTATTTAAAAATTGTGCTTTTGTAATAATGTAAAAAAAAAGATATATGTAATAGACTCGAATATGTCTTTATAGTTGAGAGCATAAATAATTGTTGTAAAATTTACTTGTAATTTTTATTATTTTTTGCTATACTAATATTGTTATGGCGACATAGCCAAGTGGTAAGGCACGGGTCTGCAACACCCTTATCACCGGTTCAAATCCGGTTGTCGCCTCCATAATAATTAATTATCTACTGATCTTGGTCAGTAGATTTTTTTATTTTTGAGTACAAAAAAAGAGAGGTTTCCCTCCCTTTTTTATATTTTAATCAATCAAATCCAAACTTTTCTCTCATTACCTTTAATTCTTCATCTGTCAAGTCGTTCTCGTCTTTTTCTTCTGATTCATTTTCTTTTCTTTCTGCAACGATTTTGTCATGTTCTGCTACGACTTTTTCTACTACGTCTTGTGGAATGTCAATTGATTTCTTTTCTACATCGGATAGTTCAATTTCTCCGCCGACACATAATTTTTTTCCATCTTCAAATTCATAGACAAAAACTTCTAGTTCACCAGCTGGATTCTTTATTGATATTTTGTAATCTTCATCAAGTGATTTTATATCCTCTTCTAAGAAATTAACAACAGCTGCTGTCCCTGATCCACAAGATCCTTCTCTGAAAAGTGTTTGAGTTTCTTCTACAAATACATAGGGAACAATTTCTAATTTTTCTCTATTTAAAAAGATAACTGCATAGGCTTCAGATTTATAATTTTCTTTTAAAATCTTTAGAGCTTCTTCTACAAATTCTTCGTCTTCCTTTTCTTCTACAATTAGATGACTTATGCCTGGTAATTCTATAAGTTTATATTCCTTATCTTTTACCTTAACTGTTTTTTTATCTAGAGGTTCTTCCATCGCCACATAAGCTTTTTTATTCTTTACATCTGCTATTACATCTGTTGTTCCTTCTTTTCCGCTTACATAAACTTCTATATCAACAGGACCATCTGTGTCATAAAAACTTGCTGAATAAAGTCCATAGGCTCTTGTCGCATTTGCACAAAATTCGCCACCCATCATATCCATTCTAAGTGGTGCCCCTTCATAAGCTGGAGATATAAAACCAACTTGTTCAACTTCTTTATCAATTTGATTTATTATACAGTCAGTGTAAGCTTTTCTATATCCTGGATAAACTGGTGCAACAACAAATCCAGTTATATTACCACATGGGTTTGCTCTAAAATAATTAAAACTTTTCCTCATAATCATCCTCTTCTCTTCTATTTCTCAAAACCTTCTCAATATATTATAACATATTAAGATAGTGTTTTTTCTCGGCTAATTATTTTCTACCCGATTTTGCTCTTTTAATTCACTATAAATTTATTTTAAATATTTTTTAAGAGTTTCTACCCTATCTGTCTTTTCCCATGGTAAGTCAATATCTGTTCTTCCAAAGTGACCATAAGCTGCTGTTTGTCTATAAATTGGTCTTAATAAATCTAGCTCACGTATAATTGCAGCTGGTCTCATATCGAAATTTTCCATAATTATTTTTTCAATTTCTTCATCTGATAGTTTACCTGTACCAAAAGTTTCTACATATACTGAAGTTGGTCTTGCTATTCCAATTGCATAAGCAAGTCCAATTTCAACCTTGTCTGCTAAACCTGCTGCTACAATATTTTTTGCAATATATCTTGCATAATATGCTCCAGATCTATCTACTTTTGTTGGATCTTTACCAGAAAAAGCTCCACCGCCATGTCTTCCAAATCCACCATAAGTGTCTACAATTATTTTTCTTCCTGTTAATCCTGCATCTGCCATTGGTCCACCAATTACAAATCTGCCAGTTGGATTAATAAAGAATTCTGTCTTATCATCTATTAATTCCTTTGGAACAACTTTTTCCACAACTTCTCTTATAATATCTTCTCTTATTTGTTCCATTGGAACTTCTTTTGAATGTTGTGATGATACAATTACATTTTTAAGTCTAACAGGTTTGTCTTCTTCATATTCAACAGTAACTTGTGTCTTTCCATCTGGCCTTAAATAATCCAACGTTCCATCTTTTCTAACTTCTGTAAGTCTTATTGCAAGTTTATGTGCAAGTGAAATTGGAAGTGGCATAAGTTCTTCTGTTTCATTACAAGCAAATCCAAACATAATACCTTGATCGCCTGCTCCAAAAGAGTCTAGTTCATCTATGCCTTCTTCTTTGAATCTGTCCACTCCCATTGCAATATCAGATGATTGTTCTTTTATTGCTGATAGTACAGCACAAGTCTTTCCATCAAAACCGTATTTTGCTCTATTATATCCAATTTCATCTAGAACTTCTCTTGCAGTTTTTTCAAAATCTACATAAGTGTCTGTTGAAATCTCTCCAGTTATAACTATCATGCCTGTGGAAGCCATAGTTTCACAAGCTACTCTTGCGTTTTTATCTTCTGCCAAAATTTTATCTAGTATGGCATCTGATATCTGATCGCAAACTTTGTCAGGATGTCCTTCTGTTACGGACTCTGAACTAAATTGCCATTTTTTCATTTTTTTCATTCCTCCATTTTTTATAATACCCCTTAGATTTAATTTTATGAATTTATTTTACTTTTTATATTTTTATTTGTGATTTTAAACTTTTATGATTTTTATAAGATTGTAAAAATTTAAAATTCACGCAATAACATTTTTAATTCATAAAAAAAATCCTCACAAAAAAAGCGAGGACCCTTAAACCTCATCTTTCAGATAAAAAAATCTGTGGGATTTAGCACCAACTAGGTTGCTGGGTTTCAAAGTGCCCATTCACTCCACCACTCTCAATAAGGTATTCTTTTTTTAGTTGTAATGTGATTATAGCACTTATAATTTTTTAGTGCAACAAATTAAAATAATTCATAAGAGATATCCCAACAGGATAAGTAACTATACTCATTATAAAACTAAGAGTTATTATCTTTGAAGCAAATTCATAATCTGAATTCATTTGCCTTGTAAAAATAAAACAGTTTGCTGCACAAGGAGTTGCCCAAAAAACGTAAGCTATTCCCAGCTCCATATTTGTAAATCCAAGCCACTTTCCTGTTGGAATTAAAATTAATGGTGCAAGAACAGTTTTTATAAATGCTGATAAAAACATCAATTTAAAATCACTCTTTGAACTTTCAAAATTTAAACTTGCTCCTATAAGTATTAAAGACATTGGAGTTGAAATTTTTGAAACCATTTCAATTGCCTTATCAACGCCAGAATAAACTGGTATGTGAAGAAAATTAAATAATGCTCCAAAAACAACTCCAATAATCATTGGATTTTTTATAATTTTTACAATTATATCTAAGAAAGATATTCTTTTTTCTTCTGATTCGCTATAATATGTCAAAAGTATTATTGCAGAGATATTGTAAAGAGTTAGACCAAAGGAAACTATAACTATCATATGTTCCATTGATGGTGCGCCATTATACAATATATCAAGTATAGGAAAACCAACATAGACAAAATTTGATCTATAAGCACAGTGCACAAACGCAGAAAGTTTTCTCTTGTCTTTTATTCCTATTACTTTTCCTATTATTAACGATAAAAAAATTACAAATATTACTCCCAAAAGTATGTATAAAACATACTTAGGATGAAGAGATTCTATTCTAGCATTTTTTATATCGTAAAATAATTTAAAGGGCAGCGCCAAGTAAAACACTATCCAAGTTCCCTTATCTACAAAATTATCATCTATATGTCCTCTTTGTTTTGCAAAATATCCCAGCAAAAGTACTAAAAAAACTGGAGAAACTATATTAAATCCCATAAGTAAATTTTCCATTTAATCACCTATTAAAATTATATGTGAAACTTTTTCTCTTGTCGAGAACTATGTTTTAAAATACAATAGTCATAGGAGGTTATATTATGAAAAAATTTATTGGCGTTGCTGTTACTTCTCTAATCTTATTTTCAAGTATAAATGTTTTTGCAAGTGCAAAAGTTTCTGGTCAAAGTATTGTTCTAGATGGTAAAGATACTGGCATAAAGGGCTACAACATAAAGGACAACAATTATTTTAAGCTTCGTGATGTTGCCGCTCTTTTAGATGGCAAAGATGCCGAGTTTAGTGTGAATTATGATGAAAATAGATCTGCTGTCATGATTAATAGCAAATCTGATTACAAAAAAGGTGAAAAAGATTTAATTCCACTTAAAGACACTGATTCTGAAATAAAAAAATCTAGTCACAATGTTTTTGTAAATGGAGTTAGACATTCCTTTAGTGTCTACACTATTGATGGCTACAATTACTTTAATCTTCGTGAACTTGGAAAAACTATTGGGTTTGACGTTACTTTTGACGAGAAAAATAATAATATTCTAATTGATTCAAAGGCTATAGATGGGAAATCTCTTGTAAACAATCAAGTTGAAATCAAAATAGTCGATTATAAAACTAGTTACGATGAAAGCAATCTGGATATAATTAAAAATCCTAAATTAGATATAAATAAATTTTTCTCAAATGTTAAAAACAACATCCTTGCCACTCAAAATGAGGGGCAAATTACTTCTGAGGCCACTTATGTGAAATCAGAAAATATTGTAGAAATTATTCCAAAATCAACTAAGTACAGCGGAAAATTTTCTTATAAACCTTATATAGAAATTACTCAAGGTGATAAGTCTGAAACTTTCCCATACTCTGGCGAATTTGAAGTTGCAAAAACTTTAACTTCAAAGGGTTTTGATTCTACAAAAGAATTTGAAATTAGTTTAGGTTCAAAAAAAGAAGATAATTTTATTAAATACTCATCTTTTAATTACGAATAATTTTGGGTATAATGTCAACAGGAGGTGTTAAAGTGGAAATAAAAAAAGATATGTTAATCGGAGAAATTCTTTCTAAGAAACCCGAATCCATTGGCACTCTTATGAGTTTTGGAATGGGATGTATAATGTGCCCTTCTTCTCAAATGGAAACTCTTGAAGAAGCTGCTATGGTTCATGGTATAGATCCTAATATTATAGTAGCTGCTCTCAATAAAGATGATAAGGAAGAAGCAGAAGCTTAATACTTTGAAGAGGCAGTTGGCCTCTTCTTTTTTTACATATTTTATATGCGAGGAGAAATTATGAAAAATAAAAACTTAATTGTTGCTACATCAGTTTTATTACTTCTATCACCTGTATATGCAAGTGAACTAAATAAAAATAGCAATGCGATGCCTGATGAAGCAATTTCAGTTGAAATTACTGCAAAGGAAAAAGAAAAAGTAAAAAAGATAAAAGAAATATTTAATATTACAGAAAACTATGAAAATTTCACAATTTTAAAGGAACCTGTTGATGGCGACACTGGAAGTGATTATTTAAACAAACTTGTAAAGGACAAATACATTGAAATGTATAAATGGAGCGATGAAAATCTAGGTGGAATTGACGTTTCATTTAATAGTGACGGTGAATTTATTTCTTACTCAAAATGGAAAAATGAACCAGAAAAAAGTACAAAGACTCTTTCTAAGGTTGAAGCACAAAAAATGACTGAAGAACTTTTGCAAAAATTAATAAAAGATTTTGATAAAAAATATACTTTCTGTGACTATGAAGTTTTTAAAGGAAGTAATGACATAAATATTACTTATCAAAGAGTTATAAATGGAGTTCCTCTTGCTGATACCTTTATGACTGTAAATATTGACTCTCGCTTTGGAGAAGTTAGTGATATCTATTCTTTGGGAGCAAATTCTAATGCATACTCTTTTCTAAAAAATTCTGATTTTAAAAAAGACAATAAAATAAGTTTAGATGAAGCTAAAAAAATATTTTTGGAAAAATCTCCCCTTGTTCTTTCCTATAAAATTAATGAGAAAGATGACAGCGTAGAAAAAGTTTACCACACAAAAGTAGCAGACATTGACGCAAAAACAGGAGATATTGTAAAAGAAAAAACAGATTTAAACTTTATGCCTTATGGAGGAGTAGAAGAAGCAAAAGATTCCAGTGATTTAACTAAAACTGAAATTAAAAAAATTGATGGACTTAAAAATATTAAATCTAAAAATGCAGCAAAGAAAAAAGCAATTGAGATTGTAGGAGAAGATTTCGAAATATCAAATATTTCTCTCTACTCTGACAAAAAAGATTATTATTACAGAATGAATCTTGAAAAAGAAAAAAATGGAGGACAAATTGTTTTAAATGCAGAGAATCTAAATTTAATAAACCTTGACACTTGGTCTGACAAAAAAGAATATAATAACAATGTTAAAGAAAAAGATGCAATAAAAATTGCAAAAAACTTCCTTGAAAAGTATGGCGACAAGAGCGAATTAAATTTAGAAAAAATTATAGTTGAAAAATCTCAAATGGGCACAAATGTCTTTTTCCCTAGATATGTAAATAAAATTCCTGTAATTGATGAAGGCGCTATGATTTTTGTAGATGATGAAAAAATAGTAACTACTTATGATAGAACTTCATCTGAACATGACTTTAAAAAGGTAGAAGAAATTAATCTAACAAAAGAAGAGGCAAATCAAATATATTTAAATTCCAAAAATTTTGGCTTAAAATATGAAATTTCTGACAAAGGTCCAAAACTCTTATATGGAACCGTAAAAAAAATAGAGCCCATCATTGGAAAAGATAGAATTTTGAGAGATTCCTTTGGAGAAATAGTTAATTTTAAAGAACAAATTAATTACCAAGATTTTGACAATGCAAAAAATAAAAAAGCTCTAAATTCTTTAAAAGAAATGGGCATTGGATTAATTGGAAAAAATCTATCTGACAAAGTAACTTATGAAGAATTTTATTCTCTCATAGGGGAAGACTTGGGAAAAGATATTTATTATAAATCTAGATTTGGAATTGATATAGAAAATTTAAAAAATAAAAATATTTTACAAAAAGACGTGATAAAGGGCCTTGTGATAAATAATGATTTAGAAAAATTTACAGAAGCCAAAGATATTTTTAAAGAAGACTTATTTAAAAATAAAGAAGAATTAAAAGATTACGAAAAATATTATATTGTGGCAAAGGGCTTTGGATTTTTAAATTGTGATGTTGATCCAGACTCTCAGCCAAATCTTGAAGATGTTTTATATATTATCTATGATTCTATAAATAAATTGTAATTCTTTTGTAATTGCAACTTAGATTCCTGTGATGTATATTATCATAGGGAGGTACTATGAACGATTCAAACTACGATAGAAGAAAAAGAATTAGAAGACAAAAGGCAAGAAGAAGAAAGAGAATTAGACAAATTATTTCCCTTTCCCTTCTGGCAATTGTCATAATTTTTACTTTTTCAAAAATTCTTTCTTCTAAAAAACCTGCAAAAGAAATTTCACCATCTATTATGTGGTATTATACAAATGAAATCTGGCCAGATAGACCGAAAAAATATTTTTACGACAGCGATTATATCTCTAACCAAGCTCTTGAACCTTTTAGAGATATTCGAAAAGAATTTATAGTAAAAGGATCAAATCACCTTCAAAAAGTCGATAAATATGCTTACGATGCTAAGGAAATTAGAGAATATATAAAGAAAAATAATTATAAAGGTGATAAAAGAATTGTATTCTTAACTTTTGACGATGGTCCAAATAATGTAATTACTCCACAAATTTTGGATATATTAAAAGAAGAAGATGTTCGTGCTACTTTCTTTTTAGTTGGAAAATCTATTGGCGACAAAACTTCTCAACGAGTACGTGAAATTTTATCTAATGGAAATGCTATTGCAACTCATTCCTTTAGTCATGATTACGACTATTTATATCCAAATAGAACTGTAAATGGCACAAGAGTTTATGAAGAAATAGAAAAAACCAATGGCAGACTAAAAAATATTTTGGGCGATAACTTTCATTCCAGTGTATTTAGATACCCTGGCGGAGAAATGTCTTGGAATAATACAATTGCTTCCAATTCATTAATAGAATCTAATGGAATTCACTGGATTGACTGGAACTGTTTAGTCGGCGATGCAGAAAGAAAGTCTGTTAGACCAACTACAGTTGAAGGATTTGTAAACTACCTCGACAAAAGTTTAAACCAAAATAAAAATACAAAAATTGCCGTTGTTCTAGCACACGATGCTAAAAACAAACAGCTAACTGCCGATTCTCTAAGAGATGTAATAAAATATTTTAAAGATAGAGGCTATGAATTTGGAATTTTAAAATAAAACTTTAAAGATATAAAGATTAAGCTGCAGAAATGCAGCTTTTTCATATAGTTATAAATTCTTCAAAAAACTTATCTTTTAAATATCTTTCAATATGTGTATTTTACCTTTGATAAAATCATAAACTCAATATATTTATTATTACTATATTAATGTTTAAACTATTTTTGTAACATACATTAAATTTTTCTAAAATAAATAAAAAAGCCGCAACTACAAGCTGCGACTTTTATCTTCATTTTTTGTAAAATTTATTTACAGAACAGATTAATACCATCCTCTAAGTTTCATTGCTTTGTCAATTGATTGAATAGCGTACATGTAAACTCCTTCTCTAGGAACTACATCGTATTCGTCACAAATTCCAAATACACCTTCGATAGCTTTCATCATATCTGCTTCTTGTTTCTTTTCTACTTCTGCTTCTGTCCAGTACATTCCGTATTGATTTTGAACCCATTCGTAATAAGAAACTAGAACTCCACCAGAGTTAGTTAAGATATCTGGAGTTAGAGGAATTCCTCTTTCCATAAGAGCTTTATCTCCTTCTGGAGTAGTAGGACCATTTGCTGCTTCACAAACTAATTTAACATTAAGTTTTTTAGCAACGTCACCTGTGATTACATTTTCAAGAGCTGCTGGAATTAAGATATCCCATTCGCCTGTCCAAAAATCTTCTTCAGAAATTTTTTCTGCTCCTGGGAATCCAATAAGAGTTTTGTGTTCATTCTTATAAGCAAGAAGTTCTTTGAAATCTAATCCTTTTTCAGAATATAGAGCATAGTTTCCTTCTTTTTTATCCCATTCAGCTAATGCATAAACTTTTCCGCCTTGTCTTTCAATATTCTTAACTGTGAAAGATCCAACATTACCAAAACCTTGAACTGCAATTTTTGCTGTTGCAAAGTCAATTCCTTCACGTTTTGCAGCTTCTCTAGTTACTACTGCAACACCAAAGCCTGTTGCTTCGTTTCTTCCTTCAGACCCACCAAGTCCAACTGGTTTACCAGTGAAAGTTCCTATATCTTGTCTATCTCCATTTAATTTGATGTATTCGTCAAGGAACCAAGCCATAATTTGTCCATTAGTGTTAACGTCTGGTGCTGGAATATCAATTCTTTCACCAAGATATTTGTAAAGTCCTCTTATCCAACCTCTTGAAAGTTGTTCTAATTCTCTTTCAGATAATTCAGATGGGTCTACACAAATACCACCTTTTCCACCACCATATGGAAGTCCAAGTGCTCCACCTTTGAAAGTCATCCAAAGAGAAAGAGCTTTAACTTCATCTAGATTTACATTTGGATGGAATCTAACTCCTCCCTTAGAAGGACCAACTGCTGATGAGTGAGCTGATCTCCAACCTTTGAAAACTTTAACTGAACCGTCATCCATTTTTACTGGAATAGAAATTTCAATAACTCTTTCAGGTTCTTTTAGAAGTTCATAAACTGCTGGGTCACAACCTAGTTTATCACATGCAGCCTTAACTTTTTGTTGAGCTGCTACCAATGGATTTAAAGTATCTGTCATTTTTAACACTCTCCTTTATGTATAATCATGATAACCATTTCTTACAGCTTTTATTATATCAAATCAACTTATTAAGTTCAAGAAGTGTTATTAACTTTAACGAATTGTTATTATTTGTACTATTCGCTTTAAATTTTACTTTTTTTTAGTGAATATTAATTCAATTCGTAAACAAAAGTAAGCCAAATTTAAAAAAATCTTTATTTTATGTTGGATTTTTATTTTTTATATTAATAAATATCCTATTAAATATAGCCTTTTTACTTATGATATCATTTTCATCATTTAAATTTAAATTAATAAAAAAATCTCCCTTAGGTTAAAATTTTTTATTTAAAATAATTAATTCTCCTTAATTTTATTTCAATTATAGTGTATTATACTTGTTGAGGTGATTTTATGAGTTCTAGTAATTTAAGTTTAAAAAGTTGGATTTTCTCAAAAACTTTTGCCAGAAAACTTTTTTCTGTAATACTTTGTAATATTATTGCTGCATTTTCCATTACTTACATAATTAAACCAAATTTACTTATATCTGGAGGTCTAACTGGTCTTAGTATTCTTATTTCAAATGTAACTGGCCTTAGTCTTCCAATGTTAGTTTTTGTTTTAAATATACCAACTTCTGTTTTAAGTTTTTTCTTTTTAGATAGAGATTTTACTTTTTTTTCTACTCTAGCAATTTTACTTTTATCAATGTTTATCTCTTTTTATGAAAAAATTATGCCAAATTTTTTTCTCACTAAAGAACCAATACTTGCTTGTATTTTCGGAGGACTTTTAAATGGAATTGGAGCGGGCATTGCTTTTAGAAGCGGAACTTCTACTGGAGGTCTTGACATAATTGCTGCAATTTTAAAAAAGAAATTTAATATAACTATCGGAAATGTTCTTATGGGAATTAATTTTATAATTGTAAGTTGCCTAGGCTATCTTTATACAATTGATAAAGTTCTTTTTACTTTAATTTTAATGTTTATAAATTATAGTGTAATAGATAGAATACAATTAGGTGTTGGAAAACAAAAACAAGTTTTAGTTATTTCTGAAAAAAATGAGGAAATTTCTAGAAAAATTCATGAAGAAATACATAGAGGTTCTACATACATAAAAGGAGTCACTTCTTATAAAAAGAAAAACATTTACATTCTCTATGTAGTTTGTTCCTCTAGGCAACTTGTAAAAGTTAGACAAATCATAAAAGAAGAAGACCCTGAAGCTTTTGTTTCTGTATCAGAAACCTCAGAAATTTTGGGCAATGGATTTAAAGCGCTTTCTATATAATATAAAAAAACCACGACAATTTATCAAAACTCGTGGTTTTTATCTTTAGTTAATTATATTTCCAGCAGTTATATAAAGTCCTATTAAACTCCAATCGTATATTATGTGAATTAAATAGGTCACTGTCAGATTCTTTGAAAACACATAAGACATTGACAGGCCTGCTCGTATTATTGAAATTATCAAAACCGCTTGCAAAATGTTAAAATTATAAGTTGTAATGTGCATTGCTCCAAAAATTACTGAAGATAAAATTATTGCACATATATTTTTAAATGTTTCATTTTCTGTTTTCATTTTATTTATTACAAAAAGAAAGGGAATTATAAAAATTATTTCTTCTGCAATAAACTGTATAATTGTGGAAACAAAAAAGTCTTTAAAGTTATCTGGATTTAAGCTTTCAAAAATAGGATTTGTATTTCCTTCTATTCCAAATTGTTGCATCACTATGCTCGATATTACAATAGCTACTGCACAAAACAAAAGACCCAAAATTATATAAAATATGTCCTTTTTTTTCATAGGCAAAAATATTTTCTTTATAAAATCTCTATCTACAATTAAAAGAGATAATAAACATAGTGCACTCACTGCTACTGCACCTAATATTTCGCTTTTTATATTAAATACATAGAAAATTATTCCTACTCCATAAAAAGATGCAATTGAAACTAATAGTGCTAAAATCCATTTATATGTTTTGGCTTCAATTTTAGGATAAACTCTATTCATTTTATTTGTCAAATTTTTCAAACCCTTCATCTGTCAAAAGATAATCTAATTTTTTGTCATAATCTTCGTGAATTACTTTATCGACTTTCTGATCAGAATATCCTATTCCCATTTTTATTGTATCTACTTTTTCAAAAAACCTGTCGTAAAATCCTCCGCCATATCCAAGGCGATATCCCTCTTTATCAAAAGCAAGACCTGGTGTTATTGTAAGATCAACATCTATTTCTTCTTTTCCTTCCTTTGGTTCAAGTATTCCCATTTTATTTGGCTCTAGATCTTCAATCCCTTCTACTTCTACTGCGATCATTTCTTTTCCCTTAACAAGTGGCACCAAAAGTTTTTTGCCATCTTCTTTTATCATTTCAATTATTTTTAATGTGTCAACTTCTGTTCTATAAGAAATAAAAACAAAAACTGATTTTGCATTCTTATAAATTTCTAAGTTCTTTAAATTTTCTCTAATTTTTTCATCTTTTTCTTTCTTATTTTTTATTTTTGATCTTATTTTTGTATATTTCTTTCTAAGTTCTTTTTTATCCATTTTAATTCTCCTTATTTTCGCAAATTTCTTTATAATTGCAATTTTTACATTTGCTATCTGAATTATAATTGCCACTTTTTATATTAGATACCATGGAAATAATTTCATCTTCTACTCTCTTTAGCAGGTCTTGCAATTCTTCTTCAGTAAAATAATACTTTTTATTATCATCTTTTGGAAGTATATCTGAATTCTTTATTACTGTAACAATTTCTGCTCTTTTCACAGATCCATAATTTGCACTCGCTATTTTCTTACCCTTTTTTACCCTCGATATAGCATAAATTGGCATCTGAAAAGATTTTAAATCTTCAATTTCTTTTTTATTTTTTACAGATGACCTCTTATAATCAATTAAAATTTCTTCATCGGATCTAGCATCAATTCTGTCAATTCTTCCCTTTATCTTTATTCCCGAAACTTCCGTTACAAAACTTTCTTCAAAATATTTTGGCACAAATCCGTACTTTCTCTGTTCTATTAAGTCTTTTTCTATATATCTTTTTAAAATATTAAAAGTATTTATTACAGAAATTTTTTGAAGAAAATTAAGACTTTCAAAATCTCCCAAATTTTCTTCTTCTAAAATAATTTCCTTCAATGTTTTTTCTCTAAAATCTTTTTCTCTTTTAAAATATTTTTCTAAAATATGATGATATTTATCTCCCATGTTTAGATAAAATTTTTCATCATACTTTCTGCTAAATTCCTCAATTTTATAAATTCTCTCAAAAAGAAATTTTCTGGGACAATCTTTTAAAATATCAAAATCTGTCGCAGAATAAACTCTACTACAAATTTTATCATTTATTCTACTAATATATTCTGCACCTAAGTTATAATCATGCTTTGAATTTTCTAACTTCTCTTTTAATTTTAAAGTTTTATATGTTAACTCTCTTTTTTCTATATCTAAATTTAAATCAAAAATTAAAGTATTTAAAAGTTTTGAAAATCCCTTTTCTTCATCTTCATTCAATATAAAAATTTTATCAGCTAAAATTAAATCATATATCAAGTAAATATAATCTCTTTGGAAATTGTCCTTTATAAGTCCAATTTTTGTCATGTACCCTTCTGTTTCTAGTTTATAAATAAAATTACTTTTCATATTATTTTCAAAATTGTGGTCAAATCCTATTAGAAATAGATTACTAAAATATCCAAAATAATTTGACCTGTAATCAGAAATTTCTATTCCTTCTAGATTTTGAACTTCTTCAGTCTTGAAATTCTCAATATATTTTTTAATAATCAATACAAATTCTTCTAAAGTTATTTGGCGATAAAATTCCTCAAGTCTTTTTACTTTATCAAAACTTTCTCTAAGTTTTTTTATAAATCTCAATTCTCTGAAAAGTATAAAATTTAGACTTTCTTCAAGCTGTGAATTTATAACCTCTTCTGCATCTTTTAAATATTTAGAAAAAAATTCTGTATAATAATCAATGCTATTTTTCTTTTCTATTTTTTCAGACTTTAAAAAATCTACACCATATAAAAAATCGACTAAATTTTCATCCTCTATGCTTAAATTTTTTATGTTGTCAAAATTTATTTCATCTAAATTTTTAAAATTAAAGGATATTAGAACAGATTCCAGTTTGTTTTCATTCACAGGTAATTTAAAATAATTGAGTTTCACTCTTTTTATTGTATTAGTTTTGTCTTTTAATACAAAATAATCCATTAAATTTATAAATTCCCTACACAAAAGAGAATTTTCCTTTTTCTTAAAATTAAATTCAAGCTTTTCAAAACTCTCGCGATTTTTTATGCCCTCAGCAAGTTTTTTGGATCCTGTTAAAATTTTTACATCAGAAACTTTTTCCTCAAGAAGAGTTAATTTTAACTGAGAAAAAAATAAATTATAAAAATCATCTTTTGTGGATATGACCTCTATTTTTTTATCCTTTAAATACTCTCGATAATTTAAAAAATTATCCTCACAGACTTCAAATCCAACATTTTTTAGACTATCTATTGTATCTTTTATTAAATCACTTTTGATGAAATTAAAAGGAAAATCTACATAAATATTTCTGTTAGAATTTGAGAGTTCCTCTATTAAATCCATTTCACTCTTTCTAAATTCCAAAAATCCAGAAATTATAATGCTGTCAAATTTACTTTTTTCTAAAAATTCTTTGTCCACATAATCATATAGTTCGTAAGACTTCTTTTCAAAAAAGTTTTTATATTGCAAAAAAACTTTTGAAAGTTTTTCAAATAAATCTCCTTCGATTTTTAGGATATCTTCACTTCCTAAATTTTTTTCAACTATATCGTCAAAAAAATCTAGGACAATATCAATAGTTTCAGGAAAAATTTCTTTGTCTTGAAATTTTTCCTTTAAAATCTTTGAAAGCACTATGTATTTTAAAATCGTATCTGGTTTTTTTCTCTTAGCTTTTCCTTTAATTCCATCGAATGTTTCAAATTCTGTCTTAGTTATATCAACGGAATTTTTTAACATATCTCTTATATAAAAATTTATTGCAGCTTGAGATGGCAAGATAACAAGTGTATTCTCTCCCTTCAATTTTTTTAAATCTAGCCTCTTTTTTGGATTTCTAAAAATTATCTTTCTCATTTAATTTTTCACCTAGATCTATTTCAAAAATATTTTCTGCAATATCCATCATTTTTTTGTTAGGCAGATATATAAATTCCCTTCCCTTTAAATTCGGAAATTTTTCTGTTTCAAATACAATTTTATAATTGTGAAGGTACTGACTATCTAAACCTAATTCCCTAAATTTTTTATTAATCCTTTCATCTCCGTATTTTCTGTCACCAATTATAAATAGATCTTTTTCTTTTAGAGATACTCTAATTTGATGAGTCCTTCCCGTTATCAAATTTACAGATAGAAGAGAATAGCCCTTTATATTTTTTAATAAGTGGAATTCTGTCAAAGATTTCTTCCCTTCATTTTTTGTAGTCTTTTTCACAACATTATTTTTGTCTTTTTTTAAATTAATATCCACAGAAAAATCATCTTTTACATTTCCAGACACAATAGTTAGATAATATTTTTTTATCTCTCTATTTTTTATTGCCTCATTTAAATTTTGTAAAGTTTTTAAATTTTTTGCGCCAATTAAAATTCCCGAGGTATTTCTGTCAAGGCGATTTACAAAAGCAGGTCTAAAGGATTTTTCAAGTCTTGGGGAATATTCTTTTTTATAAATCAAATAATCCACCATCCTGTCAAGAGCGTTATCCTTATATATATTACTATCATTGTGAGTGAGCATATTTACAGGTTTTTTTACTAAAATAATATCTTCATCTTCATACAAAATATCTGGAAATTTTGAATGCTTTGATTTTTTAATTTTCTTTTTAAATTTATTTATTGTATCTTCTGAAAGAAATAGTTTTATAATATCTCCTTCATTTATAATATCCTCTGGTTTCGCTTTTTTTCCATTTAAGACAATATTTTTTTTCCTCAAATTTTTATAAATAAAAGATAACGGTGCTTTTTCAAAATAAATTTTCAAAAATCTGTCAAGTCTTCTTCCCTCGTCATTTTTATTAACAATTATTTCTCTCATTGATCTCTCCAAACTTTCCATTTTTTAACTTTACTGATATAATTATATCAAAACGAGATGAAAAGAGGTTTATTTTGAAAAATTTTAACAGAGGCAAACTTTTTTTAATTAAATTTTTGCAAGTTCTATTTTCTATTTTATTTTTATTTGCCTTAATCTTTGTCGTAAAATGGAGAATTGACTCTCTTTATTTAAATTCAATATCACATAAAGATTTAAAAATTGGAGTAACTGACGAATTTAAAAAAATAAGAGATGAAATTTTCGTGACTACTGGTCTTAAAGAAAAAGAATCAGTAAAGCCCATTGTCATATTAGATGAAGATAAAGAAAATAAAAAAGACAAAGAAGAAAATTTAAATGTAAATAAAATAACAATTCCTGAAGGTACAAATGTAGAAACTTTGGGAGAAATTTTGCTTTCAAATAATTTAATAAAAGATGTAAATGCCTATAAATACTTAGTTGATGACATGCAAATAGAAAATTCAATTGTACCAGGAACTTACAACTTTGAAAAAGGTTTGACAGTTAGAGAAATATTGGCAAAAATTTCTAACACCGAACTTAAAAAGTACAATATAAATATTTCTGAAGGTGCAACTCCAAATGATGTGGCAAATTCACTAAAAACCCTTGGAGTAATAAAATCTCCTGAAGATTTCGTAGCAGCTTGCAACAATTTAGGAGTTACAAACTTTGCCCCAAGAGAACATGAAATTATAATGCCGTCAAAGGTTAATAATATAATTAGAACACTTTCAGCAAATGAAGAAAACATCGAAAATAATACGAATTAAAAAAACTGTGATTCACACCACAGCTAAAAATCAATTTTATCAAGTATCCCTTTAAAATATGCAATTGCAATTCCATAATTTGTAATAGGGATGCTTTTTTCTTTTGCAATTTTTATTCTATTTTTTATATTTTTTGAATTTAACATACATCCGCCACACTGTATTATTAAATCGTAATCAGAGATATTATCTGGAAAGACAGCCCCGCTACTTACATCAACTTTTATATTTTCGCCAAACTTTTTTCTAATCATATTTGGGATTTTCATTCTTCCAATGTCCTCTTCTGCTGGTGCATGGGTGCAACATTCTGCAATTAAAATTTTAGAATCTTCCTTTAAATTTTTAATTGCACTAGCACTACTTACATACTCTCCTATATCTCCCTTTAACTTCGCAAATAAAATTGAAAAAGATGTCAGTTTTACATCTTTTGGCTTCTTTTCATAAACTTCTAGAAATACTGATGAGTCTGCAACTATTAAATCTGGATTTTTATTTAAAAGCAAAAGTACATCGGAAAGTTCTTCTAGTTTAACCATAGTTACAATTGAATTTTTATCTAAAAGTTCTCTTATGGATTGCACTTGAGGCAAAATCAATCTGTTTTTTGGAGCTGCGATATCCTGTGGAATTACTAATAATACTAAATCTTTTTCTTTTACCATGCCATCAAAAAGTTTTTCTTCTCTTTCTGGTTTAAACTTCAAAAGTTCTTCTAAGAATAAATCTAGACCAAGTTTTTTAAGTGCCGAAACTTCTACAATGGAATAATTTTTAAAATCATCTTTTATTTTTTTTATTTCACTATCGTTCAAGATATCAATTTTATTTATAACTACAATAATTGGAGTATCTTTAAAACTTTTTATTAAATTTTTTTCATCTTTAGTTTTTGTATCAGAAATAACTATTACCGCTATGTCTGTTTTCAAAATCACATCTTCAGTTCTCTTTAGCCTCTTTTCTGCCAATTCTGTATTATCAATTATCCCTGGAGTATCCATCAATAGACAAGGTCCTAGGCTTTTTATTTCCATTGATTTATATACAGGATCAGTCGTCGTTCCTTCTTTACTCGACACAATAGATATATCCCTATCTGCAAAGGCATTTATTAAAGAACTTTTCCCTGAATTTACTCTCCCAAAAAAGCCTATGTGAATTCTATTTCCAGAATTTGTCTTGTTTAGCTCCATCAAAATCTAAAATCTCTCTTTCCAACGGATTCCATTTCATTTATATATTCTGTTGCCTTCCCCTTTACAACTTTATCTGGAATTTTTTTAAGTTCTTCTTCTATTAATTTGTCGCTTAATTCTTTTGTCCTATCATTTCCATAATCTAACATATATTCTTTTAAAGTCATAAGAGCATTTGGTTGACAACAATTTAAAATTTGTCCAGATTTACAAAGTTGCATAAATCTATCTCCAGTTCGTCCTGCTCTATAACAAGCTGTGCAAAAACTTGGAATATATCCCAGTTCTATTAGCCAATCTATTACTTCTTCTAAAGTTCTATTATCTGCAACATCAAATTGGGCCGAATTATCTTCTTTCTTTTCTTCCTCTACGTAACCACCAACAGAAGTTTTTGATCCTCCTGATATTTGACTGACGCCAAGTTCAAGCGCACGTTCTCTTACTCTTTTTGATTCTCTAGTTGAAATAATCATGCCAGTGTAAGGTACAGAAACTCTTATAAGTGCAATTAATCTTTCAAAAATATCGTCTGCAAGTTCATTTTTAAATTCACTTGGATCAATATCATCAGCTGGTTGAATCCTTGGAACAGAAATTGTATGAGGTCCCACTCCAAAAGTCGCCTCCAAATGTTCTGCGTGCATTAAAAGTCCAACAAGTTCATATTTATAAGTTTCAAGACCAAATAAAACGCCAATTCCCACATCATCAATTCCTGCTTCCATTGCTCTATCCATTGCCTCTGTGTGATAAGCATAATTGTGTTTAGGCCCTGTTGGGTGAAGTTCTTCGTAGGATTTTTTGTTGTAAGTTTCCTGGAAAAGTATATAAGTTCCAATTTCAGCCGCTTTTAATTTTTTATAATTTTCCACAGTTGTAGCTGCAATATTTATATTAACCCTTCTTATCTGTCCATTTTTATGTTTTATTGAATAAATAGTTTTTATGGACTCTAAGATGTATTCCATAGTATTATTTACAGGATCTTCCCCAAGTTCAATTGCAAGCCTTTTGTGACCCATGTCTTGAAGTGCAATTACTTCATTTTTTATTTCTTCTTGAGTTAATTTTTTTCTTCTAATATTCTTATTTTTTGCATGATATGGACAATAAACACAACCATTTACACAGTAGTTTGAAAGATAAAGTGGTGCAAATAAAACAATTCTATTGCCATAATGATCTTCTTTTATTTTTCTAGCAAGTTTATAAATTTCTCTTTGAACTTCTTTATCTTCAGTAAATAAAAGTACAGCTGCTTCTCTGTGACTTAGTCCCTTTTCTATTTTTGCTTTTTCTAAAATTTTATCCAAAACTTCTTTATTATTTTTATTTTTTTCCGCAAAATCAAGTGTATCCAAAATTTCTTCGTGATTTATAAATTCTTCTGCAACTCTTGAATCTTTTTTATACATCTTATCCTTCTTTCTCACCTGTAATCTCCCCTATATGGAGAAATTTCATAGCCAATCTTTTTAAGTTTTTCTTCTAAGCCTTTAAAATCGTCAGAATTTTCAACTTCTGTCCCAATTTTATTGTCATACAATTTATAATTTTTCCTAAGTTTCTTTGCACCTACATTTGGCATAAGTACATTTGCCCCTGCGAGAATTCCATTTTCACGTCCAAATTCATCAATACTTCCAAGAGCAGTAGTTGCTGGAAGAAGTATTTTTTCATCTGATATTCTAACAATTGATAAAATTTTTAGAACATCAGATAAATTTCCTCTTTTATAATTTCTAAAAGGTGTATCCTTGTGCGGAATAAATGGTCCCAATCCAACCATTTGAGGTTTTAATTCTAAAATAAAATTCAAATCATCATACAAATTATCATAAGTTTGAAAAGGTGATCCTATCATCATTCCACATCCTGTTTGAAATCCAATTTCTTTTAATTTAAAAATAGAATCAATCCTATTTTTAAAACTCATTGAATTTGGATGAAGTTTCTCGTAATGACTTTTTGAATAAGTTTCGTGTCGAAGTAAGTACCTGTCAGCTCCAATATTTTTAAGTTCTTCAAAATCAGAAAAATCTCTTTCGCCAAGTGACAAAGTAATTGCAGTATCTTCAAATTTATTTTTTATACCTTCAATGATCTTCTTCAAATAATCTAAGGTATAAAAATCATCTTCTCCACCTTGAAGGACAATAGTTTTTATGCCCAAATCCACAGAATGCTCTGCCAAATTTAAAATATCATCTTTAGATAGCCTAACTCTACTAACTTTTTCATTTGCATTTCTAAGACCACAATAAAAGCAATTATTTTTGCAATATGTACTTATCTCTATAAGACCTCTTATATAAATTTTATTTTCAAAATTTTTAATAGTCAAATCTCTTGCAAATTTGTAAAGTTTTTCAGCGTCTTCCTCTTCCAATTTCATGAGATATAAAAAATCATCATAAGAAATATTTTTAGTTTTATAAAATTTTTCACAAATATTTAGTGTTCTGTCCATAAAGTTCCTATCATTTATTAAAAAGAGTAAAAATCTCACAATTTATTATAATACTTATAGATATATAATCAAATATTATAATAATGTCTTCCTAATTTTTGTGTTTTCTTATTTTTTAAAGTACAATATTATTGATTGTATTATAAAAATATTTACTAATTAAATAGTAACACGAATTAATAATTTTTTAAAATAATTATATGGAATGATTCAAAGGTGAAAAGTAAATCAATATCAAATATTGAAAAAAATTTAATGACAGAGGGTAGCATTTGGAAAACAATTTTATTATTTTCAATCCCTCTAATTTTTGGAAATCTATTGCAACAAACTTATAATACTGTTGACTCAATGATTGTAGGAAATTATGTGGGCGGCAATGCACTTGCAGCTGTTGGATCAAGCACGGCTTTAATTAATTTATTAATATCTTTTAGCCAAGGTATCGCAGTAGGATGTGGAATAATAGTAGCTCAATCTATGGGAAGCGATAAACAAAAAGATATTAGGACTTCAGTTCACACTTCAATAGCAATTTCAATTGTACTTGGTCTTCTAATATCTATTTTGGGATATTTTCTTGCGCCATGGCTTTTAAAGAGTATGAACACACCAAAAGAAGTCATGAAAGAATCCATTAGTTACCTTAGAACATTTTCTCTTGGACTTGTGTTTAATATTATTTATAATATGGAAGCAGGGATTCTTAATGCAGTAGGTAACTCAAAAAGATCTCTTTTATATCTTTTTATAGCTTCTTTTGTAAATATAATACTAGATCTTTTATTTATTAAAAAGCTTAACTATGGAGTTAAGGGTGCAGCTGTGGCAACAAATATAAGCCAAGCAATTTCTTCTATACTTGCTCTTTTATTTTTGATGAGAGTTCCACAAATTTATAAAGTTCGCCTTTCAAAAATAAAAATACACAAGAAAATGGCCCTTAAAATAATAAAAATAGGAATTCCCACAGCAATACAAAACACAGTCATATCACTTTCCAATGTAATCATGCAATCTAGTGTAAATGTATTTGGAGCTTTTCCCATGGCAGGATTTGGCGCATTTATAAAAATAGACGGTTTTAATATTTTGCCTGTAATGAGTTTAAGCATGGCAATAACGACATTTTCAGGACAAAATTATGGTGCATCAAAATTTGAAAGAGTGAAAAAAGGAATGTGGATTACTTTAATTATGAGCATTATTTATACGATAATAACTGGAACATTACTTTACAAATTTGCCCCAAATGTAATATCACTTTTTACAAAAGAAACAAAAGTAATAAAATCTGGAGTCCTCGCCGCTAAATTTTTCTGTCCATTCTATTTTCTTTTGGCAATTATGCACTCACTTGCCGGCACAGTTAGAGGAACAGGAAGAACAGTTCCACCAATGATAATACTCTTAGTGTCACTTTGTGCTTTTAGAATTCTCGCAGTTAAATTTATAATTCCAAACTATAACACAATTGAAAATGTATATATGTTATATCCAATATCATGGGCTATAGGAACAATTTTAATGATTATATACACTGTCAAGGTGGATTGGATGAAACCCCTTTAAATTAAAAAGTAAAACTTAACTTTTATATAAAAAACATTGCTTTAGGTGATTTTAAACACTAGCAATGTTTTTTTACAATTTATTTACTTTCTTTAAAACCTTCGTAGAGATTTCCCTCTTCTTCATCAATATATTTCTGTGCATTCATAGCTGCAACTGCGCCATCTCCTGCTGCATTTATAACTTGTCGAACACTCTTTTTTCTAATGTCCCCTGCTGCAAAAACTCCCTTTACGTTTGTCTTCATCTCTTCATCAGTCTTTACATAGCCATCTTCTGTTAGTTCAACTTTTCCGTTAAACAAATCTGTCTTAGGAATATAACCAATAAACACAAAAATTCCAAATGGATCATCTGATTTAATTGATCTCATTTCACCTGTCTTTGTATCTTTTAAAATCATTTCATTTACAATTTTATCGCCCTTTATTTCTTCAACAGTTGTATTCCAAATAAAATCAATTTTTTCGTTGTTAAAAGCTTTTTCTTGCAAAACTTTTGATGCTCTAAGTTCATCTCTTCTGTGAATTATAAAAACTTTTTTTGCAAAATTCGTAATAAAAATTGCTTCTTGAACAGCAGAATCTCCGCCTCCGACTACATAAACTGTTTCATCTTCATAAAAAGCTGCATCACAAGTTGAGCAATAACTTACACCACGTCCCTTGTATTCCTTTTCTCCTGGTGCTCCAATCTCTCTTGGAGATGCCCCAGTTGCAATAATAACAGCCTTAGCTTCATAATTATCAACTTGACCCTTTATTTTCTTAATATCTCCACCAAGCTCAAGGTCAGTAACTTCATCCATTACAATTTCTGCACCAAATTTCTTAGCTTGATCTGCCATTTTCTTCCCAAGTTCTACTCCGTCTATTGTGTCGATTCCTGGATAATTTTCAACTTGAGTAGTTTCTGCAATTTGTCCACCCTCGATTCCCTTTTCTATTATTAAAGTTTTCTTTTTGCTTCTAGCTGCATAAAGACCTGCAGTGAGTCCTGCTGGCCCTCCTCCAATTATTATAATATCGTACATTAAATCCCTCCAATATATTTATTATACCCAAAATTACTTTTTTGTATATAATAGTATATGGTGATTAAATGAATTTAAAAATGAATTTTAGCAGTACATATTTTTTATTTGTAAATATTATTTTAATAATTTTATCTATAATTATGATTACTATTTTAAAAAATAAAAAAGTAAAAAATATTAAAGACAACTCTATAAATTTAAAATATTATGAAAAGGGCTACTTATATAAAGGTGCTAATTTTATATACAATACAATTATTGCTATGATTTTAAAAATTTATGGCGAAGGAAATCTCGAAATAGAAAAAAATAATTATGTTACAAAAAGTGGAGAAAATAAAAAAGAATATATTTTAAAAAATGTAAAAAAACCTAATCTTTGTGATGCAGAGAAAAAAATTATGGGCATCTTATTTTCCTTTGGAAATGGTGAAATTTCAACAAGAACTCTTGACAAAATAAGAAGAACTGAACCAGATAGTTACAACAAAAAATTTAATGATTTTATCTATTTTATGGAAAACAAAATGGTGGAGAAAAAACTTTTTTCCAAGGAAAAGAAAACTTTTAAAATGTTTTTAGCTTTTGTAATTTTTTCACTTTTGTTTTTCACTGGAACTGTCACAGTTTATAACGAAAATTTTTGGGGTGCCATTAGTATAATTTTCTCAATAATTTGCTACGCCTTTTTTGTAACAAGCTTTTCAAAAATGACAGAACTTGGCAATCAAAAATTTAGAGAACTTGAAAAAATTGAAAAAGATCTTTTAAATTACAAAGTCAATGTAGAAGATGCAACTATCCTCGCAATATCTTTTGGGCTTACAACTGAAAATATTAAAAAAATTTATGAGAACTCTAAGGAAAGTGGATATGAAATATTTTTTGAAGATGACTTTTACAAAACCTTTAAAACTTCATTTGTCGGCGATAGTCTTCTCACAAGAAATTAGCTAAAACAAAAATAGAGCTGCGATTTTTATTTCACAACTCTATTTTGTCTAAATAGTTAATCTATTAAATTAAAATTCACAAATTATAATTTTGCCCTTTCCCTTTATTTCAATCTTTTCATCTTCAAGATAAATTGCAGAAAACTTTTCAAACTTATTTCCATCAACTTCTAAATCTGATTCGTAATTGAAGATTACAGATTTATTTTCTGATTTAAAAACAAAATTATTGATATTAAGTGAGTACATCTTGGCATCAAGACCTTTTTTGTAAATTAAGTTAAAATCTCTCACATCTCCTGAAGATTTTGTTTCGTCATCTCCATTGAAAAACAAAACTTCAAAGGGATTTAGTTTAAACTTTTCTTCGCCAGTTTCAATATTCATCACATTGTTAATTGGTGTGATATATCTATTAAATCCTGTGTAAGGTGTATAATTTGAAACTTTTTCATTGCAAGTTGCAGTAGAAATTCTAAAATCAAAATTTTTTTCTCCTACACTTGCATCCTCTGGATATATAAAAACTTCCGTAGTAACTCCTGCTGACCACTTTGAATCTTTAAATTCATTTTTCTTTATAAATTTCATTTAGCCATCCAACAATTCTTTTAATTTTCCAGTAACTTTATAATCTACTTTTTGAAGTTCAGAAATATTTTTAGCACCATTTAAAACCATTAGCATTTTTGTTTTTTCTATCAGTCCGTCAATATATCTTAGCGTGTAATCATATCCACCACGAACTATATACGCAAGGATCTCACCACTAATCGCAGTCATGGAAGCACCAATTGCAAGGCTCTTTACTATGTCCATTGAATTTTTTACTCCACCTGCTGAAATAATATATAAATCATCTAAATTTAAACTTTTTGCTTCAATTATAGAAAGTGATGTTGGAATTCCCCACGAAAAAAGATCAGAGAAATCTGTATTTGGATCTCTTAAATTTTCTATTTCAAAAAAGTTAGAACCTCCATATCCAGATACATCTACATTTCTCACTCCTATATCATAAAGAGTCTTTACAGTTTTCTTAGACATTCCAAAACCAACTTCTTTTACTATAACTGGGACTTCAGATTTTTTTACAATTTCTTCAATATTTTTTAAAATTCCACAAAAATTTCTTTCACCCTCAATTTGTACAAGTTCTTGCGCAGGATTTAAGTGAATTTGAATTGCATCTGCATTCAAAAGATCAACTGCTTTCTTGGCATCTTCTGCATTTGAAAAACCACTTAAATTTGAAATTACTATTCCTTCTTTTATAATTTCTCTTACAATCTCAAAGGATTTCCTTGAATCTTCATCTTCAAGGGCAATAGATTGAGATCCAACTGCCATAGGTAAATCAAATTCAAGAGCAACGCTTGCAAGACCTTTATTTATTTCTTCGGAAAGACTGCTGCCACCTGTCATTGCGTTTATCATAAGTGGGAATTTTATTTTTTTATTTAAAAAATCAACGCTTGTATCAATTTCATTATAATCTATTTCTGGAATAGAATCATTGTACAAAAAGATGTCAGAAAAAAGTGCGTCGCCAACATAAGTTGAACGAAGAAAATTTTCTATATGTTCTGTCTTTCTATACTTTCTCATTTAATCCGCTCCTTTAACAAATAAATAATATCATTTTTAAAATTTTTTTACAACAAAGGAGTTTCAAAAATATGCGCTCCTATTTTCCTGCCATCGTGCCTTATCAGACCATCTTTGATTTCGACAAAATTCCCCTCAGTTAATCTTATATTCTTTTCTTTAAAATATTTTCTATCTTCTTCTTCTACAAAAATAGGACTTGACTCTTCTTCATTATAATAATTTTTATATTTCTCTTTATCATTTTCAAAGTCATTTGCGATTACCTCATCAATAAATTCAAATTGTGAGTGCCTAAAAATTGCATCCACATGATCTTTTAGAGAATAATTTTTTGTTTCTCCTCTTTGAGTAGTTGCATTTGCAATATAGATAACCTTTGCCCTAGTCTTATAAAGAGCTTCATTTATCCCTTTAATCAAAAAATTTGGAATTATAGAAGTATAGAGAGATCCTGGACCAATTATAACTATATCCGCATCCAAAATTGCCTCTAGAGCCTCTTTATTTGCATTAGGATAGTGAGGAATCATACTCATTTTTTCAATTTTTGTATTCAATCTGTAACACATTTTTGGAATGTAAGATTCACCAACTACTTTATCCTTTGAGAGAAATTCTGCAACTAAATTAGTTTCGTCTAAAGTTACAGGAATAATCTTTCCAGTTACATTAAAAACATTACTCATCTCTATTACAGCTTTATCAAAGGATCCAGCTATGTCAGTGAGTGCCGCAATTAAAATATTACCCACATTCTGATTGTCAAGACTCCCAGAACTAAACCTATAATTTAACAAATCCTTTAAAGTCTTATCTGTATTAGAAAGAGCTATTAAACATCTTCTCACATCTCCTGGAGGAAGTATTTTTAACTCTTCCCTGAGAATTCCACTTCCCCCTCCATCATCTGACATAGATACAATTGCAGAAATATCTTTTGTGTAATATTTAAGTCCCCGTAAAATCGTAGATATCCCTGTACCTCCACCCAATACCGCTATCTTTTTTTCCATAAATTTTTCTCCATATCTCTGTGAGTAACATAGGTGGATTTATACTCTTCTCTTAAAATTTTTCCAATCTCTTCTGCTATTACAACAGATCTATGAAAGCCTCCTGTACAACCAATTCCAATTGTAAGAACTCTCTTCTGTTCTGCCATATAATTTGGAATTAAGAATTTAAGAAGATCTATTATTTTTTCTAGAAATTCCTCTGTAAGGTCCCACTTCATTACATAATTTTTAACTTCTTCAGTTTTTCCATTTAAATGCTTTAACTCCTTTATATAGAAAGGATTTGGCAAAAATCTAACGTCAAAAACTAAATCTGCATCTCTCAAAATTCCATTTTTATATCCAAAACTTGTAACTTCAATAGCAAATTTGTCCTTTTCTTCATAAGATACAAATGCCATAAGTTGAGTCCTCAAATTTCTAGTAGAAAGACCTGTGGTGTCAATAACAAAATCTGCCTCTTTTTTTATTTTTTCAAGAGTTTTTTCTTCAAATTTATATCCTTCAACTATGGAGCTATTCATTGGATGAGGTCTTCTAAGTTCCTTGTATCTTGCAATTATAGCTTCCATATCTGCATATAAAAATAAAAGTTTTGTTTTTACATTCATTCCCTTTAAATCTTCATACGCAGAATAAAAGGAATTAAAAAATTCTCTGCTTCTTAAATCAACGACAACTGCAACTTTGTCAAAATTTTTACTTTTGGCATCAAGTGCCATTTCGCAAAACTTTGGAAGAAGTGCTGGTGCAAGATTATCCATTGCATAATACCCTAAATCTTCAAAAACATCTAAAGCAAAGGACTTTCCAGACCCACTCATTCCTGTAATTATAATAAGTTCCATTTAATCACCAAATATTTATTATTCTCCGATAATCTTTACTTCTCTTTCTAGCTTAACATTAAATTTATCTTGGACAACTTTTTGCACAATCTCAATTGTTTCTAAAACATCACTTGCAGTGGCATTATTTTTATTTACAACAAATCCACAGTGTTTCTCGCTAATACCAGCTCCATTGTGAGTAAAACCCCTAAGTCCAGAATCATCAATTAATTTCCCTGCAAAATATCCAGTAGGTCTTTTAAAAGTTGAACCAGCAGAAGGCAAATCTAAAGGTTGTTTTTCTTCTCGCCTTCTGTCAAATTCTTCATACTTTTCTCTGATTTCAGTTTTATCTCCATAGCTAAGAGAAAAAGTTGCACCAAGTACAATTAAATTTTTCTCTTGCACAAGAGAATTCCTGTAAGAAAAATTCATGCCATCACAGGAAACCTCAATTATATTTAAGTCTTCATCAAGGAGTCTAACACTTTTAATTACATTTTTTATCTCTCCATCGTATGCACCTGCGTTCATAGTAACTCCACCACCAAGAGAACCTGGAATACCATGACAAAACTCAAGACCTGTAAGAGAATTTTCCATTGCAAATTCACTAACTTTTTTAAGACTCACACCAGCACCTGCATAAATATCTGTATCAGAAACTAATTTTAAATCATTTAAATTGTTCTTTAATTTAATAATAATTCCATCGAAACCATTATCTCTAACAATTACATTAGTACAATTGCCCAATACATAATAATTGTAATTATTTTTTTTAATTTCTTTTAAAATTTTTATAAGAGAATCCTCATCTTTTGGTTTAATTAAAAGTTTACAAGGACCACCAACATTAAAAGATGTGTGATTTTTCATAGGTTCATCATAATAAAATTCGCCCAAATTTTTATATATATCAAAGTCATTAAAATTCATATAACACCTCAGTTTATTATCACCTTTATTATATCATTAAAAAGATTAAAGAAAAATAACACAAAAAAGGTACTGTTGCAAAATAGAATAAAACAAAAAAACGGCTCGCATATGCGAAAACCATTTTTTTGATAAAATTAAGGTATGAACAATCCATTAACTTATCAAAATAATAATTAGGCAAATGTATAATCTTGTCTATAAAATTTTTTATCTTCGCATAAATCCCAAATGATTTCTTCTTTATATTATAAAACAATATTTTTTGTCCACTTTTATATTTAACACTAGCTATAGTAAAATTATTCAATACGATGCAGTATTTTTCATAAATATATTTTATTAAAAAGACGAGGAAAATAAAAACCCTCGCCTTGTAATTTAAATTAAATTTTTATTAGCTTTTAAAAAATATTATCTGTAAACACAATACTTAAGATAATAATAGTTATAAATTTTATTATCTTACACCTGCAAATATTATTCTTCCACCACTAACAACATTAAAATCTCCTCTACCAAGTGTTATGCTTCCTAGATCATAAGGATGCAAAAAGATATTATACGCATTAGATGTTCCGTTAACACGATCCTTCACAGGATAATAAGCCCCTTCAATATTATAAGTATTTAGGCTATCTATAACTCCTTGTTGATGTACGTCAGAATAAGACCCTCTTAAATTGCTTTGATATCCCCCATAAGCTGCTCCTCCCATGTCACCAACATCAAAACCTACCATATACCTAAAGCTGTCTCTTATTTCACGAAATGAGTTTCCTAAAGGCAATATATTTGATTTAGAATATAAATTTGTGGTTAAATCATCCTTACTTAAATCACGTTTGGGATAATATACACTTATTATTAAATCTCCATCTATAAAATTATCTGCATTCATTTTTACTTTATATTTGCCGTCATCTTCCATAATTTCTTCGCACTTTTGTTTCAGAATTTGATCGATTTCATCAAGCGATTTATCACCAAATATTTTTTCTTTATCTTTCAAAGAATAACCAACTGTAACGATTTTGTTTACTTTCTTATCTTTTAAATCTTTATCCTCTTTTGCTAAAATAATAGATGGTATTAAAATTAAAGTTAGTAACAACATTATACTAATATGCTTTTTCATAAAATCCCTCCTAGTTGTAACCATATTATACACTACAATTAAAACTTAACCATTGGAATCACCACCTATAATATATTAGTCTAATGTTTAACACCGTTAACTTGAAAACCTTTTAAATACTCTTGTAATTTTTTAAATTCTTCTTCATTATTTTTATAATCTTCTATACTCTTGTTATAGTTAGTATTAAGTATCATATCTACCATTTCATAATCTATATATAAGAGTAGTTTTTCATCGTTATATATGTAGTCTATGTCTTGTGCATCTGTCAATATAATTAAGTTTATTGCATTTACTACAAAATTCTTTGCATTTTTTAAATCATAATCTTCGTAGTCCTTTGACATAGTAATTGCTATATTTTTGCCTTGCACTTCAAAATCTTTTACCTTATCGCCATCCCAATCCATTTGAGAGATTATATTCTCCACACCCTCTCTATCTGATAGGTTGGTTTTTAATTGATATAGGTTTCTATTTGCACATGCAGTAGTAAAAGTTATGAGTAATAGCAAAATACATACTATTTTCTTAACTCCTCTTGAAAGTATAAACATCTTAACTCACCTCGATTTTATTATAATGATAATACCCTTGATAACGTTTCTATAAAAAGTTTAATTTCTAATGCTTAAATAATAAAAAAATATATATCCCGTCAAAATCAAATTGTAGATGTTAATTTGACAAATAATATAAACTTTATAATAAAAAAAATAATACTATTTTAGCAGTTATTAAAAACTGTATAAAAATTTATAATACCTATATATTATATGTTATATCATCTAACTACAAAAATAAAAGATTTGGTAGTGTCAAGTTTTTTGTGTAAACTCTTTTAAATCTCTTGTAAAAGTAAGCAGTAAATATATTTTAATTTAATAATAAACTAACTGATTAAGTCAAGAGGAGTTTACACGGGTGTGTGTCAGAATAATTGAATTCTGACACACACCCGTTTTTTGTAATTCAAGCCATATAAAAAATACCTCTCTCGATGTATCTTTTGTAAAACTTTAAGTTATATTATATATTATCTTTTTGCAAGTTCTGCATCAAAGATATAAAGTCCAGACCAGCTTTCGTCAATTCTTTCAAGTCTTTCAATTATATTTCTAAATGTGTCTTCTTCTTCAACTTGTTCATCAACATACCATTGTAGTAATGATGTTGCTCTTTGGTCATCATCTTCTACTGCAAGATTAACTAAATTATGAATTCTCTTAGAAACTTCTTTTTCGTGTTCTAATGCAAATTTAAATGTTTCTGTAAAATTTCCAAATTCTTCTTGTGGTTTTGGAAGTTCTCTAAGAACTGGTTTTTCATCTATTTGGAATAAGAAGTTTCTCAATTTTTCTGCATGTCCAAATTCTTCATAAGCTTGTTTGTAAAAGAAATTTGCAAATCCGTCCATTCCTTTGTCTTTTACATAATGTCCCATAGATATATAAATATATCCTGATTCAATTTCAAAGTTATATTGTTCATTAAGTCCTTTTAATAACTTACTTTCCATAAATATATTCCTCCTAAGATTATTTATAATTATATTAGCAATAAATTCTATTTGCTCACGTAAATATGTTACCCTCTTTTTTATTTTTAAAACAATTAACTGGACAATCCTAAATTATCTATTGAAATTTTTATATTACCTGTAAATTTAAATTCAATTTTATTTATTTCTTCCAAATTTAAATTATTATTTTTAGCTTTAAAATCATCTAGAGGAATTATTACTGTCTGAGGTGCAAATCTCTTTACAAAATCATCAGTCAAGTAATCAGTCTTATAGATAAAGGATTTTGTCATTGGAGTTAAATTCTTATACTTATTTAAATTTAAATTTGCACTATTTCCCCAAGTATCTTGAACTTCAATATTTATTTCATCTGAAACTTCTTGATAATTTAAATTTTCTATATCAAATTGCAAATACTTTTTATTTGGAATTTTTTCTGTAAATCTTATCCCATAATTAGAATCTTTTTTTGATTTTACAAAAACTGCAGTTGTATCTGAACTGCTATTTCCATAGTCGTGACTATATTCATAAATTTCATTTAAATTAGAAAAATTCATAAGACTGCCTTTGATAGAGCCTGTTGTTAAATCATAGTCTTCCTCATAATCTGCCAATTTTATAAAATTTGAATCCATATATCTACTGTAATAATTTGTTTCTGGAAGATCTTTATATTTTTCTGGCCCTCCTTTAAAAATTTCTCTATTATAAGTTTTTCCAAAGGAATTTTCTAAAAAGTTATAAACATAGGTGCAAAGTATTTCTCTTTGCTTTTCACCATCCAAAAGTTCTTTTCTATTTAAGAAAAATCCTTCTGCTGGATCTAAATCATAATTCCCCCAAAGAGAATTAAAATTCCCATGATTTGCATATCCTATGTAGAGTGCAGCTTTAAATTTGTCCTTTTCACCCGTGAAAAATACATTGTCATAAAGTAACATCCCTTCAAATCCTTTAACATCTGCATCATTTGTCCCCCCAAGTGACAAATAATCTACATCTTTTAAAACAATATTTTTATCAGCTGGAGAATATTGATCATACGTTGGTGAAATAGTAATCACAGCTGATATATTAAATTTATACTTATGAGAAATATTTCCATCGTCTGGATGGAGATTTAATTCATTAAAATTATATGCGATGGCAGCTGCTTCTCCACCACGAGAATGTCCCAAAAGTGCAATCTTCTCTGGGTCAAATCTGTTAAATAGAATGCTATTTTTATTTTTATTCCTAGAAACAATATTTTGTATATTTTCAAGAAATAAAACTGCTCTTGCATCATTTTCGTTTGAAAGTCCATACTTCATAAATCCATTTAACATATTCATATCAACTGAAACAACAGCTATACCTCTTTTTGCAAGATACTTGCCAAGATAATCATATCCAAGATAATTTTTTGTTGTGAATCTATGATTTCCATGAGCTACAAAAAGTACGGGAGCCTTCTCTAAATTTTTTGGTGCATAAATTCTTCCTCTTACTTCAGTTTCATCAAGGCTTCTTCCAAAGAATTTATCTCTGATTTTCTTTTTTCTCCCGCTATAACTTACAAAATCCGTCAAATCAACTGAATTTGCTTCGTAATCTATTATCTCAACTTTGTATTTCTCAGGTTTATTTGCAATTTTATTCCTTTCTAAATCTAAAGTATAAATTTCAGATCCATTAAATCCACTAAAAAGCATAAAATAAATTGATGCTCCAACAACAAGTGTACTTGGAATTAAAAATAATAAGGCTTTTTTCCTTTTATTTTTTGTAAAACTTATAAGGGACTTCGAAAAAATAATAATTATAAGAAATGTTACAACAATAAAAATTATTTCGAAGTGATTAATATCAACATAATAAAGACATTCATCATAGAAATACTTTATCCCATAGAGCAAAATTCCGTAAATTGCCATATTTTTTGCCCTAATTCTCTTTATTAAAGTAAAAATATATTTTAAAAAGAAATACAATACAAAATATCCCACAAAAAAAATAAGTGTCGAAATAATAAAAGCTAATATCTTTGGCACATCTAAATCTGAAATATAGTAATAAAAAAATATAGCCGAAAATAGTGACATTATAAATATTGTCACTATTCTAAATTCACTTGCTCTTCCAAAATGCTTTTTAAAAAATTCATTTAATTTATTTGAAATCTTTATTAAAAAATTATTTATTTTCATAACAATGGGATAAGCCCTAAACTTATCCCTAATCCCTCTCTAATTCTACTAATTCACTCTCGTCATATTCTTCAACATTTAAAGACCTAGACTCATTTATAAAAGTTTTATTAAATTCATAAGTTCTTTTAACTTCAGAAAGCTCAAAATAAGCAGTTTCTTTTTCATCTTCAATTTCGTAGATGACTTTTACAAGCTCTTGTATTGTATAAGTTGAAATTACTGTTGCTTTTCCTATTTCAGTCTTTACAATTTCTCCAAGTCTAGGCATTTTTTTATTTATGCATTCATAACCGTCCTGTTCATACTTTAAACAACACATAAGTCTTCCACATATTCCGGAAATTTTTGCAGGATTCAGGCTTAAATTTTGATCCTTTGCCATTTTTATTGAAACTGGAGAAAATTCGCTTAAAAATGTGGAACAACAAGTTGCTCTTCCACAACAACCAAGGCCCCCAACATACTTTGCTTCATCACGCACGCCAATTTGTCTAAGCTCAATTCTAGTTTTGAAAATCGCAGCCAAATCTCTTACTAATTCTCTAAAATCAACTCTTCCATCTGCTGTAAAATAAAACAATAATTTAGAACGATCAAAGGTATATTCGCAGGAAATTAATTTCATATCTAGCCCATGTTCTTCAACTTTTTGCTCGCAAATTATTATTGCTTCTTTTGCTTTATTTCTATTCTCCACATTGATATTTTTATCTTCTTCGGTAGCAAGACGTATTACAGGTTTTAATTCTCCCTTTATAATTTCTTCATCTATTTCTTTTACAATCTCAACTCTTCCAAATTCAAGACCTCTTATAGTTTCTACAATTACGTAATCACGAGTTTTTATATCTATATCAACGGGATCGAAATAATAAATTTTGCCAGTCCTCTTAAACCTAACTCCAGCTATTTTTATCATCTCATTCCCCCAATTCCATCAACAAGTTTTCTATATTTAAATCAAAATTAATATTATTTTCACTTCTTTTAATTGCATTTATTATTGCATCATAGGACTTCAAAGCTCTTTGTATATTAACATCCTGAAGTTTCAAAAGATCTAATTTATCGACATTTACAATATTATCTTCTCTTCCACTTTTTAAGTAAATAAGATCCAAATACCAAATCAGCATAAAATTTAAAATATCTCTAAAATCATCTTTATTTTCCTTAAAAAAATTCATCTCATCAAAGATAAATTCACTTCTTCTAATAATTTCGTCTAAAGCTCTTATAATCTCTTCTCTCTTTGACAAAAGTTCTGGATCTTCTGAATATTTAAGGGCAAGACTTACATTTCCATTGGACAGCCTTGAAAATAGTTTGGCATTTTTTTCTGAAATATTTTTAGAAATTAAAAATTTTTCAATTCTATTTTCTGAAATATCTGAAAATTTTAAAACTCTACATCTTGAAATAATTGTGGGAAGAATTTTTTTCACTGTACTTGATATTAAAATAAGTATCAGGTAATCCATAGGTTCTTCCAAAGTCTTCAAAAGTGCATTTTGCCCCTCAACTGTCACTTTATCAAAATCATCTATAATTACAACTTTATAATTTCCAGAATAGGGCTTTGAAAAAGAATCTTCAATTATCTCTTCAATTTCTTGTTTTTTTATACTGTCTTTACTTTTTACCACTAATAAATCAGTATCTTCATACTCATCAATCCCATTAAAAAATCTAAGAGTCTCTGGATCTTCTTTTAAAATCGCTCTTGCAAAATTTTTTGCATGAGAAAATTTTCCTATTCCCTTGGTTCCACAAAAAAGATAAGCATGGCTAAAGGATTTATTTTTTAAATCCACTTCCAAGCTATCTATTGCCTTTCTATTTTCTAAAAACATCAAATTCTCTTTGATTCTTCCAAATCAACAACAAAAATTGTAGCTCCAGAAACTTTGAAATCTCCCTCTTCTCTGTGAATATCTTCTGGCTCAGTTAATTCTTTAAATATTTCATAAATCTTTTCAAGTTCGCTTTCTTTACAACCCAATAAAAGAGTTGTATTACCTGACTTAAAAAAACCACCAGTAGAAGACAATCTAGTAACATAAATATCTTCATCTAAAAATCTATCTATTATCGCATCTGTATACTTCTCTTGCACTATTGCTATCATCATTTTCGTATTCATAATATCACCTAAAACTTTTTAAAATCAAAAACATCAATTACAAAAATAGTCGCTCCCCCAACTTTTACTGTTATTGGGACTGGAATCATGGCTTGCCCAGGAATATTTATAGGTTGAATTGTCCTTCTTACTTCTCTAGTCTTTGAATTTTCTTCGATTATATCCATGAACTTGTCGTGGTCTTCATCTTCTATTCCTGAAAGAAGAGTTACATTCCCAGCTTTTAAAAATCCACCAGTAGAACTTATCTTTGTAACTTTAAAATCATTTCCGTTAAGAATTTTTACTAATCTTTCGCTGTCCTCATCTTGAACTATTGCGATTACAAGTTTCACACAATCATCCTTTCTTTAAGAACTTTCATGCAGTCGCAAAAAACTTCTTCAATACTTTTACTAACATCTATAAAATAAAAATTATCCTCTTTTTCCAGATTATTGTAATACTCTCTGACCTTTTTGTGAAATTCATCTGATTCTCTTTCCAATCTGTCATAAGAATTTTTGTCTTTTCTAAGAAGAGTTTTTTTATCTGTCCTAAAAATAAAAACAATATCTGGCTTAATATTTCCTGTTGCAAAATTATTTATCGCCATTATATCTTCTAAATCCTGTCCTCTTGCAAAACCTTGATAAGCTAGAGAGGACAGCACATATCTTTCACACAAAACTATATAGCTATCCCTTAAAGCAGGAACTATTTTTTCATAAGTGTGCTGAGCTCTCGCAGCAGAATACAAAAGAGCCTCGGTTCTTTTATCCATCTCTTCTAAATCTTTATCTAAAATAAGTTCTCTTATTTTTTCACTTATTCTAGTGCCTCCAGGCTCTCTCGTCTTTAAAACCTTTTTATTTTTTTTTAGAATTTCTTCATAAACTAAATTTGCAATTGTCGACTTCCCAGAACCATCTGGCCCTTCAAAAGTTATAAATGCACTCATTTAACTACCTCAATTTTTTTGTCTAAAAGACCAATTACTTCAATGCCTTCACTCAAAAATTTATCTATACTTTCTATTATATCTTTATTAATAACTTCACCAAAACTAGCCAAAGGAACTCCTGGTGGATAAGCAGCAATAATAGTTTTCGCAACTCTTCCACAAGCATCTCTATAATCTACATATTCCCCCTCACTTAAAAATGCTTCTTTAGGAAACATTTCTCTTTTGGGTATCTCAAAATTTATAGGAAAAATTTTTCTGCATTCGTTTATGTCATAACTTAAGATTGCCTCTTTTAATTTTTTTATTTCCTTACTAGTATTCATCGGGGAGATTATTGCGAGGGCATAGTATAAATCACCCATTTCAAGTCGTATGTTTTTATTTATTAAAAAATCCTCCACAATTTCTTTTCCTGTCATATTAGGAATTCTGAATAAAAATTTCATTGGGTCATTTGCTATTATAGATTCATGGCTTAAATTTAAATTATAATTAATTTCATTTTTTAGTTCTTCTAAATCAAAGATTCTATTTTTTATTTCACTTCTTCCAATTTCGTCCATATATTTTAGTCCAGCTTCCATTGAAAGCATGAGTAAATACGAAGGCGAAGTTGTGTTATAAATATTAATATATTTTAAAAGATCTTCATGAGAAAACCTATCTGTTCCTCTGTGTATAATTGCACTTTGTGTTAGAGATGGAATCATCTTGTGTGTAGAGTTTATGACAAGATCTGCCCCAGCATCTAGTGCAGAATATTTTTTTAAATCTGAGAAATAAAGGTGAGCTCCATGAGCTTCATCAACTATTACTACAATATTTTTGTCATGCAAAATACGTATAATTTCTCTTAATTTTAAGATTCCTCCAAAATAATTTGGACTTACCAGTACACAAGCCTTTATATCATTATCATTTATTTTTTTCAAAAATTCCCTTTTATCTATTCCAAAATACATTCCACGATTTTTATCATAAATGGTGTTTAAATAAATTGGATCAAGATCATTTAATAAAAGTGCGTTATAAATTGACTTGTGAGCATTCCTCTGAATTAAAATTTTGTCTTTTGGTTTTGTCACCATAGAAATAGCAATATGAAGTGCCCCAGTGGAACCATTGGTTGTCATGAAAGATTCCTTAGATTCAAAAAGATTTTTTATCTCTTTGTGAAGATCTGCTATTGCTCCCTCTGGATTTAATAAATTATCTGTCCCCAAAACTTCTGTCAAATCCATCTCCTCTGACAGATCAAAAAATTTATTTCCTTTATGCCCTGGCATTCCAAAAGATATTTTATTTTTTACTTTTTCAATTTCATCTCTCAATGGAGTGTTCATCTTTTCCCTCTAAATCTTACTATTAATTATACTATAACTTTTTATCATTTAAAAGTTAGCCCTATCTATAAAAATCTCCTTTTATGGAAACTTCTCCACTGGATAAAGTTAATTTTTCCTCTCCAGTGTCTACAATTAAGTTGCCTTTTTTATTTATATCAATTCCCTTTGCAAAATATTTTTTCCCATTTAATTCAAAGCTAAGTTCTCTTCCAATTACAAGGGAATGTTTCTTATAATAATCAATCACATCTTCTTCTTTTTTTACAAAATTATTTTCATAAAAAGAATTTAAAATGCTTGATAAAATTTCATTTCTTATAGTATCTGTGTCAATATATCCAGCAATATCTTTTAAATCCTTGAAGCTATCATCTTCTGGTTCATTTACATTTATTCCAATTCCAACTATTACAGAATTAACTTTTCTAGATTCAAAATCTGCATCAAGTTCAGAAAGAATTCCGCAAATCTTTTTGCCCTTCATAAATAAATCATTTACCCATTTTATCTCTGCCTGTTTTCCAGTGGCATTTTTTATACCTTCTGCAACTGATACAGCTGCCTTTACAGTGATTAAATCAAAATATGAAAAGTCAAAATAATCCTCTGGGTGTAAAATTATACTAAAATAAATTCCACTCCCCCTTGGCGATTCAAAAGTTTTTCCTGTCCTTCCACGTCCACCTTTTTGCATATCAGAAACTATTACTGTAAAATCCTTGACATTTTCTGAATAAAGTCTTCTTTTTGCCTCTGTATTTGTAGAATCTATTTCGTCAAAAACAATTACGTCTATATCTTTTAATTCATCTCGAAGACCCTTTTTTATACCTTCGCTAGACAACTTATCGTCACTTTCTATCAATCTATACCCTAGTTTTGTCTGAGATTCAATTTGAAACCCACTTTCTTTTAAACTATTTATAGCTTTCCAAATTGCAGTCCTTGAAATATTTAACCTTTCTGCAAGTTCTTGTCCTGAAATATAATTTGCCCTATTTCTTTCTAATTCTTTTAAAACAATATCTTTAGTTTTCAATTTATCACCTTATTCTTGACTTTTTATTAAATCTACTGTAAAATTATTTTCTAGACTGTGGAGAGATGTCCGAGAGGTTGAAGGAGCCCGCCTGGAAAGCGAGTATACATGCAAATGTATCGGGGGTTCGAATCCCCCTCTCTCCGCCACTGCCATGCTAAGCGGGAAATTAGCGATGTCCTGTACCTGCAATTCGCTAGAGCAGGGCTGAATTCTCTGTCGAGGATTTTATTTTTGCAGACTGCCCCTTATAAGTGGTGTTGATAATTGGGTCCTGCGCAACAGAAACTTATGAACCGTGTCAGGTCCTGATCGAAGCAGCACTAAGTAAGATCTTTTGTGTGCCGCAAGGGTAGCCTAGTTTGAGCTAACTGTAAGGGTACCGTGGGAAACTAACTTTCGACACAGAGTGCATGGCTACATATTGTCCCATTTATTGGGACTTTTTTTATTGTCTTTTTTTAATAATTTAGAAACATTTAAAATTTCATTTCTCTTTAAAATATTTTTCTCCCTTAAATATTTTTCACCACGAGAATAAAATCCCCGTTTTGAATATGTCACATAAAAATAATCTCTAATATAATTTTCCTTTCTATACTCATAATCTTCCAAAATTGCATCTGTATTTGAAAAAATTTCCTTATCACAAAAATAATTTTTAAAAAAATCTTTCTTTAAATGCAGACCACTTGATGCCAAAAAAATCAAATCATAGTTTTTTAAATCTACTTTACAAAAATATTCATCGCAAATCTTTCTCACAATTTCATCAGCAACTCCGTCGTTCGAAGCATTTATCAAAATTGGAACACTTATATAATCAACTTTCCCATTGGAAAAATAGTCTAAAGATTTCTCGAAAAAAGTAAGAGGCGTGGAAAGGCATAAGACTTTTTTGTCCTTTAAATTTTTCCTAAGAGAACTTTCTCCGAATTCTGCTTTACTAGAATTTTTAAAAAAATTTATTGCATCAAAGTCCATTACATAAATCTTTTTATCTTTTTTGAAAAAGCTTTTTAAAAATTCTATTCTGTCATTTACATCTTTTCTCTTATAAAGTCCATAATATTCAAATTTATCATCTACATAATAATTTAAATTATCAATGTGCTTTTCATATAAACCCACAATACCAGGTCCTGTGTCAAAAACAGCCAAAATCTTCACCTACCCTCACTTTAAAAGTATTCTCATACTTACCTCTAAAAAATAAAAATGCCTCTTCTAAATCATATTTATTTTCAAAAATCCCAAAAACTGTGGCACCACTCCCACTCATAAGCGCTGCCGAATTAAAAGAAATCATTTTTTCTTTTATTTTTTTTATTTCTGGATACATAGAAAATACAACTTCTTCCATTTTATTTTTAAGACAATCATTTAATTTTTCTATATCTAAAGAGTAAATAGAATTCAAAATTTTATCAAATTGAATTCTACTTTTATCAACTTTCATCCTATCGTAAACATATTTTGTAGAAATTCCAAATCCAGGATTTACAATAAGCACGTTTTCTAATTCTATATTTGGCACATCTTCTAAAATATCTCCAATTCCTTTTGCAATCTTACTTTTTCCAGTCATCATATATGTAAAATCTGCACCAATGCATTTGGACATTTCTATTAAATTATCCTTGGGTATTTTTAAATCATAAAGCTCATTTAAAGCATAAAAAGTCGCCGCACCATTAGAAGTACCCCCTGCAAGTCCTGCTGCTATGGGGATTTTCTTATTTATATCTACTCTAAAAGGAAGATCAAAACCCACTTCAGTTTTTAAAACTTCATAGGATTTGTATATCAAATTATCTTTTATATCAAAATCAAAATTTGGAAAAATCTCAACTTTGTCACTTTTAACAAATTTCATTTCATCATATAAACTCGTCATAACCATTAAAGTTTTTATTTCATGATAATTATCTTCCCTCTTTTTTAAAATATCTAGAGATAAATTCAATTTGGCATGTGCCTTTTTTATAATCATAAAACACCTCAAGATAATTATAATTCATAAATAAATTTTTTGCATCTTAACTCTTTTCTATTTTTTTATTTATTTTAACCAAATCTAAAACTAATTTATTTTTACAACTATTAACTTAAATAAATTTCTGAAATTAATCTGTAAATCTTAAATTAATTAAATATTTTTTTAACTTAACTATATAAATTTGTGCAAAAAAATAAGCTGCCTAAGCAGCTATCTTTATGAAATCATCTTTGCATCCTTATAACTAACATCTTCATCCAAAACTGTAACTCTAACAGTTGAAGTCAAAACATCTGAATAAGTATAACTTGCTGTTACAAGTTCTTCTCCATTAAAGACTTCAAGTACAAAAAGACTTGGATAAATTGCCTTCAAAATTCCTTTTCTAGTGACAATTTTTTTTCTACCCTTATTGGCTTTTACAATCACTTTTTTCCCAATATGGTTCTCCAGCTCTCTCTTTATTAATTCCATTTGATTCATATGCTATCAATTCCTTCCAAAGACTTTTAATACATAATTATTATACATTAAAAATCTTCTCTTGTCAAATAAATCTATAATTTTACTCTATATTTTTTTCTTTGTCAATATTTTTTATAATTTTTTTGTAGTTTATAAATTGTATATTTAAATTAGCCACCTAAGAACATAAAAAAGCATCCCTAGGGTACAATGTAATAAAACAAAAAAATACAAAGGAGTACCCATCAAGATGCAAGATAATAATAACACAAAAGGAAAGCATTTAACATACACTGAACGATTATTAATTGAACGTTGGAAAAATAAAGATAAAAATCAAATAGAGAAATTGCTAAGCTACTTGGTAAGGCTCCTCAAACGATTAATAATGAAATAAATAGGGGTCTGGTTGATTTGTCTTTTAATGGTGGATTTGTAGAATATTCTGCCGATATGGCTCAAAACCATTATGATTGGAATCGAATGGCCGTTGGTAAGACTAGTGTTTGGTCTCCTGAAAAAGATGAAATTATAAGAGCAGGTATCTTGAATAAGTTATCTCCTGAAGTTATTTCTCAAAAGAAAGGCATGCCTTGTTTTTCGACTATTTATTCTTGGATAGAAAAGGGATGGATTAAAGGTATTTGTAAAAAGGATTTAATCTATCCTAGGAAAAGGAAAAAGACTTTTCATAAAAAAACAAAAGATATTCGAAAAAGGGGTGGGCTCTCTATTGATTTGCGTCCAAAAGTTATTGAAAATCGTGAAGAAGTTGGTCATTTTGAAATTGACTTAGTGATTTTTAACAAAACCAAGGGAGAACAATTACTCACGTTAACAGACCGTAAGACTAGGTATGAAATTGTCCGTTTAATTAAAGATAAGAGAGCTGAAAGTGTTCATGAAGTATTAAAGAAATTATCAAAACAGTATAACTTTAAATCCATTACAACAGATAATGGATCTAAATTTATGCGTTTAGAAGAAGTTATGGATTGTCCTATTTATTATGCCCATCTTTATTCCTCTTATGAACGAGGAACAAATGAAAATGCAAATAGGATGATTCGTAGGTTGCTACCTAAAGGAACGCAATCAGCCACAGCTAAAGCTGTGGCTGATATAGAATCATGGATGAATCATTACCCTAGAAAGATGTTTAATTATAAATGTCCTTTAGATCTTCCTGAAGTGGCTAACTTATTCTTGTAATTTATATTTTTTTGTAGTTTTATAAATTTAAAAATTTTTAACTTATATTTATAATTTTTCGCATAATTATTTTTTCTTAAACTTGCTTGTAAGCTTAGTTTTATGAAATAAGGGTGGATTTTTTGGTACAACTATTGTATAATTATGTATTGTTATTGAGTGGATTGGAGGTATTGATGCAAACAAACAAAAAAGTCATTCTAGGAATGAGCGGCGGTGTTGATTCTTCTGTTGCTGCTATTCTCTTAAAAGAAGCTGGCTATGATGTCACTGCTGTTTTTATGAGAAACTGGGCTGAAGATGATGGAATGTGCACCGCAAGAGAAGATTACATTGATGTAGTTTCTGTTTGTTCACAACTTAATATAAAATATTTTACTGTCAATTTTGAAAAAGAATATAGAGATAGAGTTTTCTCTTATTTTTTAAGTGAATATAAAAAAGGCAGAACTCCAAATCCCGATGTCATGTGCAATACTGAAATTAAATTCAAAGCTTTTCTAGATTATGCGATGGACTTTGATGCTGATTATATTGCAATGGGTCATTATGCTAGGACTAAAAAAATTGATGGAAAAACTTACCTTTTAAAGGGGATTGATTCAAACAAGGATCAATCCTATTTCCTATCACGAGTTAAATCTGATGCACTTTCAAAGACCCTCTTTCCAGTTGGTGATTTAAATAAAAACGAGGTTAGAGATGTTGCAAAAAAATACAATCTATCTACTGCTTCAAAAAAAGATTCTACTGGGATCTGCTTTATTGGTGAAAGAGATTTTAATGAATTTTTAGATCAGTTTCTTTTTACTAAGCCTGGAAAAATTGTGGACGAAAAGGGCAATGTAATTGGAGAACATTCCGGTCTTATGCACTATACAATTGGTCAAAGACGTGGAATTGGAATTGGAGGCGTAGGAAGTGGAGAGCCCTTTTTTGTCGCCGACAAAGATTTAAAAAATAATCTTTTAATTGTCGCACAAGGCATTAATAATCCTGTTCTTTATAGGGATGAGTTTGAAGTTGAAGATGTTTTTTGGATTACAGAAATCCCCTCTCTTCCTTTAGATTTATCTGTTAAAATAAGATATAGAGCTAAGGATGAAGATGCGACTTTAGAAATTAAAAATAATAAATATGTTGTAAAACTGAAAAATCCACTAAAGGGTGTTACACCTGGTCAAGTGTGTGTTTTTTATCAAGATGATGTCTGTCTTGGTTCAGGTATTATAAAATAAATTAATAAATTTTGGAGGTTTATATGAAATTAGTTTTAAACAAAAGAGATTCTAAGGGTAAAAATAAAGTTGATAAACTTAGAGCTAATGGCGAAATTCCTGGAGTTCTTTACTCTAAAGGAGAAGACGCAAAATTATTAAGTGGTCTTGAAAAAGATTTATTGAAAGCTTTTTCTGAAGAAGGATACTCAAATATTTTTGAAATCGAAGTTGATGGAGAAACTATATCCGTTCTTTTCAAAGAAGTTCAAATGCACCACATTAAAAATTCAATGGTTCACTTTGACCTATATGAAGTTGATATGAATTCTGAACTTACTGTTGAAGTTCCAGTTATTCTTGAAGGTAGAGATGACATTAGAGTTCAACCATCATCATTAATTCAAGTATTAAATGAAGTTGAAGTAACTTGTCTTCCTAAATATCTTCCATCTGAAGCTGTTGTAAATGTTATTGATATGCAAATTGGCGATGTTGTAACTGTTGCTGACTTAGACATTTACGGCAATGAAAATATTAAAATTGACCTTGCTAGTGAAGAAACAGTTGCAACTCTTGTTGAACCAACAGAAGAAAAAGAACCAGAAGAAACAGATGAAGAAACTTCTGCAGAAGTTCCTACTGTTTCAGAAAGTGAAGAAAAAGAAGAAACTGAAGAATAATTTATATTTAAAAAGGGCTTTTTGAGCCCTTTTATTTTTTATTATGAAAACTTTATATAAAACTTAAAACTTCCATTGGATTTTCTACAATATTTTCTGTGTATTCTTCTAACATTTCCTTTGAACCTGTGCCGCAGAGCACTCCTACCTTTATAGTGTCCTTTCCAAATATCATATCAACTTTAGAATCTCCCACTATCATAATCTCTTTATCTCTTAAATTATACTTTTCTTTAAAAATTTCAAGCCCTTCAGTATCTGGTTTCTTTTTATACAAATCAGCAGCTGCATAAAAATCTATAAAACTGTCTACTTTCAAATACTCCATAGAAAATTTTGCCTGTCTATAATTGTCCGATGTAAAAATGCCTATTATTATATTTTTACTTTTTAAATATTCAAACAATTTTTTTAAATCACAAGTTTCTTTTATTTCACTTTTACTATTTTTTAAAAAATCTAATAGATAATTATCTAATTCTTTATAAATTTTTTCTTCGTCTTCTTTTATAAATTCTGAAAATATCTCTGCCAAATCTCTCGCTGTTTCTGATGAAAGTATGGAATTTTCTTCTACTTTATTATTTTCATTTATTCCAACTTTTTTATATAAGCTTCTTCTATCTTCTTCTGTCAAATCTTTCTCTTTTAAAAATCCTATGACAGAATCTATCCACAAGTCTGAAAATTCAAGAAGAGTCCCATCTTTATCAAATAATACTGCTTTTATCATTTACTAATTTCCTCAATTCCTTCCAAGTTTTTATTTTTTTAGAACTCTTATCTAAATTATAAAAATAGGGATTCGTAAATCCATAGAGTTCTCCATCTTCGCATCTAACATTTACTCTTGCATAATGATAATTTTCATCTAAATCAAGCTTTATGTTTAAAGATTTTTCACAAGTCTTTAATATTTTTCCATCTAATATAAATTCTATAAAAAGTTTTTTATTGTGAAAAGTATTTTCTTCTAATTTTATAAAAAATTCACAATCATCTATTTCTTTTAGCTCAATTAACTTTTCCCTAGATACAGAAATTTTCCCAGATAACATACCATCTTTTAACTTATCCTTTGAAAGATTTTTTGAATATACAAATGTCTTCGGATCTCCAAGTAAAGAGGGATAATTTGAATTTTCATACTTTTCATTTGGATAAAGATGGGAATCGCTTCCGCCCAGTCCATAGACTTCATAGCCATTTTGTAAAAGTATATCCCATGCAAAAAGTGCCTTTTCCATGGCGTCAACAGAAGTCATATATGTTGGATCATTTATTATTTCCATAAATTTCAAATTTTTTAAATTATAATCATCTACTAAAAATTCAAAAGTTTCCATAAATGGATGATTTATAGAATAAATTTCTCCATCCAAACTTTCAAGTATCTTTAAAAGTCCCTCTTCCGTGTTTAAAATCTCAAGAGAAAACTTATCAAATATAGATTGATTCGTAAAAAATATATTTATGTGACCAAAACTTGATGTTACTTCCGTTCCTTCTATTATTAAAAGCTCGCTTTCTGGAAATTTTGTGTGATTAAAGTTGTGATCTGTTGGCGAAAAAAATGATAACTCCTTCTTTTTTGCTACTTCTATATTTTCTTCTGGGGACAATTTCCCATCAGAATAAAATGTGTGAGTGTGGAAATCTCCTGCATACCACTTTTCTTCCTTTGATTTAACTTCTGAAGATTCTATATCAATTTCATTTTTTGAATTGACTTCACTTTTCTTTTCTCCGATGGTCAAAGTAACATCACTTTTTTTATATAGAAGATAAGAAATTTTGTAATCTCCGCTTTCAAGACTTTTAAATCCATCTGAAGATTTTAAAATGTCCTTTGACATAAATCTATTTACACTTCTATTAGTTGTAATACTGCCACAAATTTTTTCATCTTTATAAATAAACAAACTTATAAAAAATTCTTCGCCACAAATTTTTATTTCAATGGAATCTTCTTTCACGTCATTCTTACTTATTCTTAAATCAATTTCATTGTATCCATCTTTTAGATTTTCTATAATATTTTCCATAATTCTCCTTAAAAAAAGCTTTGAGTGTAATGTGTCCCAAAGCTAATTTTTTATAAAATTTTATTTGTTAATTGCATCTAGTGCTTCTTGAGCAGTCTTTGCTGCTTCATCAAGAGCTTCTTTTGCATCAATATTTTGAAGTTCAACTTTGTCAGCTGCAATACTTAATGCATCTGTAATCTTTCCATCAGTTGGATCTATAAATGCAGGTGAAGCGTGCATTGCTTGTTCATAAGGCACATTTGCATATGGATTTTCTTCTATAAATTTTTTGTAGTCATCTACTTCTGCGGCACTCTTTCTCACTGGAATATATCCAATCTTTTTAGACCACTTTGCAGAAACTTCTGGGCTTGTAAAATAAGCAATCCATTCGTAAGCTGCTTTTTGTTGCTCTTTTGTTGCAGCAGCTGGAACTAAAAGTGAATGTGCCCCTGCTACTGGCTTTCCTGGATTTCCATTTAATCCTGGTTGTGGAAGTGATGAAATTTTTGTAAAATCAAGGTCTCCCTTGTCACCTGATGAACCTGTGTAGGACATTGCATCTCCATTCATTACATCATCAATAGTTCTGTACCAATATTCCCAACCTTGTCCACCTGATTCAATTTTCGTAGTTTTGTCATCAAAAATTTGCTTTCTCACAAAATTCCAAGCATCAATCCACTCTCTGCTATTAATTAAAACTTTCTTGCCATCGTCAGAAAGTATTTTTCCACCATTTGAAAGTGCCATATCAATTAAATTTTCGTGATTATACATAACAAGATGTCCATAGTCTGCAATTTTCTTGTCTTGAATTTCTTTTGAATATTTAAAAACATCTTCCCAAGTATCGTAAACTTTTTTTGGATCAAGTCCTGCTTTATCAAGTAAATCTTTTCTATAATAAATTACTTGGGTAGTTCCATAAGCAGGAAATCCATAAACTTTTCCATCTATCACTTCTGGTTTCATAAATACATCTAAGTAATCATCTAGTGGAGTCTTTTTATCGTCAATATATTCTGATAAATCTGCAAGCATTCCATCTTTAACTCTAAGTTCAACATTTGAACCAATATAAACTGCTGGCGGTTTTTTTGCTGCAACAGCAGCTTGAACCTTTTGGAAAGTTTCTGCATAATCAGCTTGTTGTACACCTACAACTTTCACCTTGTCTTGAGATTCATTAAATTCTTTTATGATTTCTTCCATAGTTTCTCCAGCAACTGAACCTAGACCATACCAAAATTCAATTTCAGTTGGTCCACCGCTATTTTCCTTTTGGTCATCTTCTTTCATTGCTGTTTTTGATGCATTTGAGCAACCTGTAAATAGCATTAGAGCACACAAAATAATTAATAATCTTTTTGTAATTTTCTTCATTTTTTCTCCTTTTTAACTTTTTATTTTTATAAATATAATTCTTATCCCTTTATTCCACTGTCAGATATTCCTTTTATAAACCACTTTTGTAGGACTACAAAAAGTATTAAAAGTGGCAATACAGATATAGTGTTTCCTGCCATAAGAAGAGGCAAATTTTCTCCAAAATTTCCCTGTGATGTGAAAAACTTATTTAGTCCAACGCTTATCAAATATTTTGATTTTGAATTGGTAATAAGAGATGGCCACATATAATTGTTATACATTGTTACAAATTGTATAAGGGCACTAGTAAGTATTGTTGATTTTGAAATGGGAAGTATTACTTTTAAAAGTATATCTCTGTCACTTGCACCATCCATTTCTGCCGCTTCAATTAACTCTTTTGGGACTTCTTTAAAGGTATTGTAAAGCATATAAATTGTAAAAACTGCAACTGCATTTGAAATAATAATTCCTGTCAAAGTATCTATTAAACCCATCTTTGCAATTATTACATAGCTTGGAACATAAGTTGTGGCAGCAGGTAACATATAAGTTAAAAGAATGCCCTTAAACAAAACTCCTCTAGCTTTAAAAGAAAATCTATACATCCCATAAGCAAGTAAAACTCCTGTAATAATTTGTAAAACTACAATTATTATAGATGTCACAATTGAATTTATAATATATAAATCAAAGGGTGCCAAATTTAATGCTCCAGCAAAATTTCTAAAATCCAAAAAATCCGGCACAAAACTAAGAGGCTTTCGCATAATAGATTCTGTCGTCTTAAAAGAATTTGAAATCATCCACAAAAGTGGAAAGAAGGTTATTATGGATAGAATTATTAAAATAATATGTCTAAATATTTTCTTCATCATGCATCCAACCTCTTTTTCATATGAATCATAAATAGAGATAATATTGCAGTTATTATTACTATAATTAAAGATATTGCACTTGCACTTCCCATGTTAAATTCTTCAAAGGCTTTTTGATAAAACAAGTATAGGAGCGTTCTAGTTGAGCCTGCAGGCCCACCTCTTGTCAAAACTGAAAATTGATCGTAAGCCTGAATTGATGTAATTAAATTCATAATTAATAGAAAAAAAGTTGTCCTCTTAGTCATGGGAAAATAAATATATTTTATTTTTTCAAAAGTATTTATTCCTTCAACCTCTCCAACTTCAAATAAACTTTTTGGAATTTTACTCATTGCATCTGTATAAAATAACATTGCCCAGCCAGCATTTTTCCAAATAGTTACCATTATAACAGCAAACATCGCCGTCTTCTCATTGGAGAGCCACTCTGGTCCATTAATTCCAAAAATTTCAAGTATTCTATTTATAAGACCCACATCCCCTCTAAGCATCCAAGACCATACAATAGACATAGCAACCATTGGAGTTACCCAAGGGGAAAATAGAAATCCTTGATATATAACTTTTCCCTTTATATTTCCTTGTAACAAGAGCGCAAATATAAACCCAAAAAATAAAACTGGCACAACAGTCCCAACTCCAAAAATAATAGTATTTTTAAAAGCTTGCCAAAAAAATTCATCTTGCAAAATACCTTTATAATTGTCTATTCCAACAACATCAAAATTTGGGCTTACATAATTCCAATTTGTAAAAGAAATTAAAATAGAAGTAATCATAGGCAAAAACCAAAAAATTATTAATGGTGTCAAAGGAACTAAAAAATAAATTAAAAATTCTTTTAGTCCCAACTTCCTCTTATAACTTTTTTTACAATTACTCTTCATGATTTTCACCTGTAAAAATTCTATTGCCAGTATCTTTATCAAAAAAATATATTTTTTCTCTTGGTAATTTTACGAATAAAGGACCATTATCTCTAGGATTTTTTTCAAGATCGCATTTTAAAATTATCTTATTTCTATAAAGTTTACCTGATATATTGTAATCAGATCCCAAAAGTTCAATTAAATTTATGTCAAAATCAAACCCTTCATCTCTAGAAAGTTCAATAGATTCCGGCCTTATTCCAAGAATAACTTCGCCATCAGAAATATTTATCTTCTCAACTAATTTATTTTTATTGTCGTCATAGAATATTCCATCTTTTATTTTGCCTTCTATAAAATTCATAGATGGAGATCCTAAAAATCCAGCTACAAAAGCATTAATTGGATTGGTGTAAAGTTCCTTTGGCGTTCCAATTTGTTGAATTACTCCTTCATTTAAACAAACTATTCTTGTTGCCATAGTCATGGCCTCTGTTTGATCGTGAGTCACATATATTACAGTTGAACCTAGTCTATTTTTTAGATTTAAAATTTCCTCACGCATTTCAGCCCTAAGTTTTGCATCTAAATTTGACAAAGGTTCATCCATTAAAAAGATGTCACTCTCTTTTACAATTGCCCTTCCCAAAGCAACTCTTTGCATCTGACCTCCAGATAAATCCTTAGGCTTTCTATTTAAGTAATTAGTAAGATTTAACATTTCAGCTGTATCCCTTACTTTTTTATCAATTATATTTTTGTCAAATTTTCTTATTTTTAATCCAAAAGCTATATTATCGTAGACAGATAAATGAGGATAAAGTGCATAAGATTGAAATACCATGGCGATATTTCTATCTTTTGGTGCTAGTTCATTGGATAATTTTCCATCAATATAAAGTTCCCCACTTGTTATATCTTCAAGCCCTGCAATCATCCTTAAACTTGTCGATTTTCCACAACCAGATGGCCCTACAAAAACTATAAATTCATTTTCTCTTATATCTATGGAAAAATCCTTTACAGAATATTCCTCATTGTCTTCATATTTTTTGCATATATTTTTTAAGCTAATTTTGGACAATTTCTCTCCTCCCTCCACCTGAACTATTCTACTTATAAATTAAATAGAAAAAATATATAATTCGTAAAAAATTTGTAAATCAAATTTTATTTTATAATTTAACTTAATAATATATTTTTAAATGACAGTAATATATAATATTATGTATTTATAACTTATATTCTGGGATGGTTATTTTATTGATTAGTTTTAAGTTATGAAAACAAGTAGTTTATTTAAAATCTAAATTGAAATATATGAAGGTAAATTATGAATACCAAAAGCAAAAAAATTTTAAAATATGTATCTATTTTTGCCATACTCTATATACCTTTTCAAGTATCTCTTTCAAATAGAAGTCACATTGCCTTTAACAAGTTTACCAAAAATAATCAAACTCTTAGTTATTTCATAAGTCTACTTACATTTAATATACTGGTAATATTTTTAATAAAAAAATCTATAATAGGATATAATTTCTATCTCATTTTAATTTCATTTAATGTTATAGATGCAGTAGCTATGTCAGATGATATTGCCAATTCTCACAATGATAATTATTTTTTTTATAATTCCATCTATATTTATCTCAATTGAATGCTTTTTATTTTATAAAGAAAGAAAAAATTAAATATATAAAAAAATAAGACAGGAACTCAATACATGAGCTCTTGCCTTATTTTCTTATCAACTTCTTTTTTCTTCATTGTTTCTCTTTTGTCCCAAAGTTTTTTACCCTTTGCCTTTGCTATTAAGACCTTTACTTTTCCCCTCTTGAGGTAGACCTTTAGTGGAATAATTGTATAGCCATCTTGAGTCTTTACTTTTTCAAGACGTAGGATTTCACTTTTGTGCATCAAAAGTTTTCTCTTTCTCATTGGATCTACATTATGAATGTTTCCTTGTTCGTAAGGACTTATATGCATTCCATGAACAAAAATTTCTCCATTATTTATATCGCAGTAAGAATCTTTTATATTAACTTGTCCTGCTCTAATTGATTTTACTTCTGTGCCAAAAAGTTCTATGCCTGTTTCATAAGTGTCTTCAATAAAATAAAGATGGCTCGCCTTTTTATTATTTGCAATTGCATTATCTTTTTCCTTACTCATCTTTATCACCTACTAATTTAAAATCAATATTTCCCATATTTAAATCTACATTTACAACTTCAATTTTCACTTCGTCGCCAATATGAAATTCATTTTTTGTTTCATAGTCCACAGCTTTATAGTGATCTACATCAAATTCATAATAGCCATCCATGGATTTGTAGCTCACAAGTCCCTCTATTAAATTATCAAGCTCTACAAAAATACCAAAATTTGTAATACTTGAAACACGCCCATTGTAAACTTCTCCAATTCTCTCAGACATATACTCTGCCATTTTTATATCTTCAACTTGTCTTTCTGCATCTTGGGCAATCTTTTCTGTCTTCGAAACTTGCTCTGCAATCTCTGGCAGAACCACCTTTAAGCTTTTCACTATTCCCTTTGAAAGTTTTCCCTTTAAAGACCTTTTTATAATTCTGTGAATTGTCAAATCCGCATATCTTCTTATAGGAGATGTGAAATGTGAATAATGCTCAAATGCAAGTCCAAAGTGAATATCATTTACTTCAGAATATTTTGCTTTTGTCATAGAGCGAAGTGTAAGTGTTGATATAAACATTTCTTCTTTTGTTCCCTTTGCTTTTTCAAGAACTTTTTGCACATCAACTGGTTCCACTTTTTCATCATAATTTATCACGTATCCCAGTGGTCTTAAATAAGAATTAAGTTCAGAAATTTTTTCTTCCTTAGGTCTTTCGTGAATTCTATATAAAAATGGAACTTTCTTAAAAAAATATTCTTTTGCAACACAGACATTTGCAAGTAGCATAAAATCTTCTATTAATTTATTAGCAGATCTTCTATCCCTTTTGTGGATATCCTTTGGCCATCCTTTTTCATCTGCATCTATTACAACCTCTGGAATGTCAAAATCTATTGCTCCGCCCTCTTCTCTCTTTTTTTGCAAAAGTTTAGAAAGCTCATACATATTGTCCAAAATGTTTTCAATTCCACGAAGTGATTCATGCACAACTCCATTTTCTAAATAATCAGAAACATCATCATAGACAAGTCTTTTGTGAGAATTTATTACAGATTCTTTGATATTATATTTTACAACTTCGCCTTCTCTATTTACTTCCATAATACAAGATAAAGTCAGTCTATCCACACCTTCATTTAGTGAACATATTCCATTGGAAAGTTCAAAGGGAAGCATCGGTATCACTTTATTTAAAAGATAAACAGAATTTCCTCTTTTAAAAGCCTCTTCATCAATCGCACCATATTCTTCAACATAATGTGCCACATCAGCAATGTGAACTCCCAAAATATAATTTCCCTCATCAGATATTTCAAGAGAAATTGCATCGTCAAAATCCTTAGAATCTCTTCCGTCAATTGTAAATGTAATTAAATCTCTTAAATCAAGCCTTCCAATTATTTCTTCTTCAGAAACTTTTTGTGGAAGATTTTTTGCTTGAGATTTAACTGCCTTGTTAAACTCCATGGGAATATCAAGTGACTTTGCAACAGACATCACATCTACATGAGGATCATTTGGATAACCTAAAATTTCAATTATCCTGCCCTCAGGCTTTTTATTTTCTTCTGGCCATTTTTCTATTTTAACGACGACCTTTTGACCATTTCTTGCTCCATTTATTTTTTTCTTTGGAATGTAAATGTCCATAGTCATTTTTTCTTCATCAGCTATTACAAAGCCAAAATCTTTTTTCTTTTGAAATACACCTACAAACTTAGTGTTGCCCCTCTTGGCAATGGAAATAACTTTGCCCTCTGGCTTATCTCCTGAAGAATCATTGTATCTTTTAACAACTACTTCATCACCATTTAATGCTGAGTTTAAATTATTCCTTGAGATATAAATATCTTCATCAAGATTTTCAGTTATCAAAAATCCAAAACCCTTTGCATTTGTCTGAAGTTTTCCATAAAAATATCTTTCATTGTCGACGACTCTATATTTTTTTCTGCTGTCCTTAAAAATAAGTCCTTCACATTCAAGTTCCTCTATTATTTTCATAAACTGGTTTTTTTCTTTATTTTTAATTTTAAATAGCTTAATGAGTTCGTCCTTTGACTTTGGCTTTGAATTTTCAATAATCTTTAAAATCTTATCTTTAATCATTAAATCTTTGCTCCATAACTTGTCATATTAAATAAATTTGAATCAATGGAATAATTGTTTTCTGCTCTCTCTTTATGTCTTTCAAATCCAAGTTCAATTAACTTAGTAATTAACTCCTCTATTTTAATACCCTCTACTTCAAAAAGATAAAAGGCAATAGAACCAGGAAGTGTATTTATTTCATTAACATAAGCCTTGTCGCCATCTACTAAAAAGTCAATTCTTGCAACCCCTGAAGCATCAATTGCTGCAAAACTTTTTTTTGCAAGATTCTTTATTTCTTTTTCAAGTTCAGGCGTCAAATCTGCCGGAAGTTTTTTATTTTGATTCTTTTGTGAAGATTTTGCACCCTTTGACCCTGCAACATATTTATCTTCATATCTCAAAAGATCCTTAAATCCAATTGGCTCTTCTGCTGCAGAAACTTGAAACTCATTTTCATAGCCTAAAACAGCAACATTAATTTCCCTTGGATTAACAACAGCTTCTTCCACGATTACTTTTCTATCATAATTTGCAGCAACTTCAAGAGCTTTTGAAAGATCAAGAGCATTTTCTACTCTAGAAATTCCAATTGATGAGCCTAGATTTGCTGGCTTTACAAATAGAGGGTAATTTAAATTTTTACATTTTTCAACAATATTTTGTAAATTTTTGAGTTCTTCTTTGTAAAAATATTTATAATTTGTCATTGGAATACTTTCTGATTCAAAAACTTTTCTCATGACAACTTTGTCCATCCCAACGGCCGAACTCATTACACCGCAACCGGTGTAAGGCATACCAATTAATTCAAAAAGTCCTTGGGTACATCCATCTTCTCCAAAAGTTCCATGAAGTGCAAAAAATATTTCGTCTATCTTTTCAAAAACCTCAACAGAATTGTACTCAGGTTTAAAAAGTTTCTTTTCATTATGCTTTACACAGTATAAATTTTTGTCACCATAAATCGGTTTGAAGAAAACTTCCACTGCATCATCAAAATCTTCGTTTTTATATGATTTAAAATTTTTTAAACTATCTCCTGACAAAAACTTTCCACTTTTTGTAATATAAATTGGAATTGGATTGTACTTACTTCTATCCATGTTTTCAATAATTTGCATTCCCGTTATCACAGAAACTTCGTGTTCAACAGATCTTCCTCCAAAGATTACTCCTATATTTTCCACTAATTTCACTCCTCATTGTAATTGTCAGGAAGATCATTTTCAAATAAAACAACATCTCCTGGCATAGAAATTTTTGCGAGAACTTCTGTCGCCTCAGCAAGAGAAGAAACTCTATATACATTATCTTCGTTAAAATCTTTATTTTTTAGCCCTTCGTAAATTGGAACAGTTCTCTTTTTGCCAACTAAAATTACAAAATCAACAACATCTGAGATAACTTCACCAATTTTTCTATTTTCATCTTCTTCCATATCGCCAAGTTCGACCATTCCAGGTGTAATTATTATTTTTCTGTGCCCTTTAAACTCTTTTAAAACATCAAGAGCTGCTCTAAATCCAACTGGATTTGAATTAAAGGCATCATCAATTACAATTGTATTGCTTTTTGATGGTATAAGACTAAGTCTATGCTCCACTGGCTCAACTTTTGCAATCCCACTTTGAATTTGTTCTAAACTAAGTCCCAAAACACTCGCCGCAGTGGCTGATGCAAGTAGATTTGAAATATTATGCACTCCAAGAAGTTTTGTCTTGCACTTTATTTCTCCTTCACCTCTTATGTGTAGCATAAATTCCGAACCATTTTCGTCAACTTTTATCTCATCTGCATAGACATCAAGCTTTTCAATGTCCTTTGTTCCGTATCTCAAAGTCTTCTTTTCAGTTTTATCTGCCAAAATTTTTACATAATCATTGTCGTAATTAAAAATTGCAACTCCATCCATTGGAAGATCTTCAATTAATTCGTACTTAGTCTTCATTATATTGTCAATTGTCTTAAAAAGGTGCATATGAGTTGGCCCAATAGCAGTTATTATACCAATATCTGGTTGTACAAGACTCGCAACTTCGTGAATCTCTCCTGGAATTTTTGCTCCAAGTTCTGCAATAAAAACTTCTCTATCGCTTTCAAGTTCATTATTTATAACTTTTGAAAGTCCCATAGGTGTATTAAAAGAAGATGGAGTATTTTTTACTTTTAATCCCTCTGACAAAATTGTATCTGTAATAAACTTTACAGATGTTTTCCCAAAAGATCCTGTAATCCCAAGAACTTTTAAACCATAATTCTCCTTATAATTTCTTATTTTATCTTGTGCTTGATTGAAAAATCCCATATTTATTCTATCTTCTGTTGGCTTTGCCCACTTATTTGATAAAATTAAAACTTTATATTGGTAAAAATAAACTAGAAAAGATAGTCCAATAGTTACCAAAACTGAAAATATATGAGAATCTATAACATTAAGCATTATAAATGAAATTATTATCGCAACCACGAAGCAAATAATATTTACAATTTTATGTTTCTTTAAAAGTCTTTTTGCCCTATCAGTCCAGACAAGGGGAGTTTTCTGCTCCTTATCTAATTTATAAACTAATTTATTTACTTTATTTTTATTATTTTTTAAAAACGTCTTGTATTCATCATTGTCATACCCCTCAAGTTGGAGCATGTGAATTGGATAATTGCTTCTTTTATAGGAACAATAAAGTGCAAAACAAATTATTACAAAATCTATTATATAAATTGGTAAATCTTTCAACAAACTTTTCATCTAATTCTCCTAATCTAAAAATGAATTTAAAACTGCATTAAATTGACTAAACTTGTCTATATACGAATAGTGCCCCGCATCTTTTAAAATGACAAGTCCAGAATTCTTTATCTCCTTTTCAAAAATCTCTGCCATATAGAATGGAGTTGCCTCGTCTTTATCGCCCCAAATAAGAAGAGTTTCTGCATCAATGTTTTTAAATTCTTCCCTTGTGGACTCATTTACAACTTTTACAAAACACTTTCTCATAATTCCATTTGCAGATTGATAATCATCAGAGCCATGTTTTTTGTAAAACTTTTCAAGTGATTCTTCACTATTTCCATGTGTAATCATATATAACTTCTTTGCCGCCTTAAAAGAATAAACTTTCCCATAGTAAGAAAGTTTTCTCTTTGGAAGAACACCAGAGGCATCAATCATAACAAGTTTATCTACAATTTCTTTGTTTCTTGCACCTAAAATGGTAAGAGTTTTCCCTCCAAAAGAATGACCTATAAAAGTAGCTTTTTTTATACTAAACTTTTCTAAAAATTTCAAAAGAAATTCATAATAATCATAGGTCCCCATCACAAAACTTGGATCATCGCTATCTCCAAAGCCTGGTGCATCATAAGCATAGACTGTATAATCTTCTGGCACAGAATTAAAAATTGGCATAATTGATTCAATATATGCTCCCCATCCATGTAAGATTACAACAATTTTTTTGCCGCCATCTCTTTTTATATATGCAGTTTTTATTCCATCTATATCAACAAATTCTTTATTTACCTTCATCTTCATCTTCTTTTATAAAAATAATAGACCCATCACTCTCTTCTGATTCACTTTTATCGACATAGAGTCCACTAAAATCTTTTTCATCTTTCTTTTCATTTACAAAATCAATATTATTTAAATTTTCACTTAAATCGAGGCCCATTTTCAAAGAAGAGATTCTTGCCTTGTGCCTTTCAATTTCTTCCAAAGCACTTTCGACATTTAAATTGGAAATTTCTCCCTTTATAAGTTTATACTCATGACGTCCCAGTTTCTCAAAAAGCTCACTTAAATATCTCTCTTCATTTAAAATTTCATATTTAATTTTTGCTGTTTTCTTTATCTCAGCAGATTCTTTTACAATCTTTTTCTTTAGATAATTTAAATTTCCCATTATATCATTTACATTTCCATCTATACTGTCAAAAAATCCCAAAATATCACCTCGAATCTATGTTATTATACCAAAAAATAAAGGTCTTTTAAACACTCGCCTTGTTTTCTTTATTCTCAATTGGGTAAAATAATTGTGGAGGGATATTATGGAAAAATTAACATTGTACGTTAGAACAACTTGTCCATTTTGTAAAAAAGTAGAATCTTTCATTGATGAAAATAAAATTCATGGCGTAGAAATAAAAAATATTGATGAAGACAAAGAAGCTGAAAAATATTTAGTTGAAAATGGAGGAAAAAAACAAGTTCCGTGCCTATTTGTAGGTGACAAACCTCTTTATGAATCACTAGACATTATAAAATATTTAAAAGAAAATGCAGCTTGACTTAAAAAAATCTGTTGGGGAGTAAATCTCTAACAGATTTTTTATTTTATATGTGCAAATCTTTTAAATTAGTCCGACTTAAAAAGTCTTAAGGAAAAACTTTTTTACTTGTATAAGCTATAAAGAGAAAAATTAAACCTTTAATACAAAGAAAATGCCATATACAAAAAGCATATATAACTAAACAAGTAAGGACTTGATGAAAATAAAAATCATACTTCACTTTGCTTTTAATCTTTTCTATACTAACATCTATAACGATATGGTCTTGGAATTTTATAAGCAATACCTGTCCAATTTAATAAAGTACACTTTATTCTTCCTATAACTTCTCCATCCATTAAAAAAATTGAAATTTTTACTGTTTTCAGTATTTAACCCCAGCATTATACTTTCAATTATATTATACCTGTTTTAATTATTTTTAGTTTCTGACATACTACAATAAAATAAACCCCTTGTTTTTACAAATCAAAGGGATTTAAAGATTAATAAAATATAAAATTATTTTTCAAACCATTCTTTCATAGTTCTCATAACTTTTCTAAGCTCATCTTCACTTATTACATAAGGAACCATTGAATAAATATATTTTATAAAAGGTCTTGCAAAAACTCCTCTTTCATAAGCAAATTCTTGAAAGCCGCAGATATCTTTTTCATCTTTTACTTCAATGCATACACATCCACCCATTACTCTTACATCTTCTATTTTAGGATGTGTGAACCCATCCATTTCTTCTCTTTCTATTGCTTCTATTCTCTTTATCTTTTCCATAAAATTTTCTTCTTCAAAAATTTCTATTCCACGAAGAGCTACTGAACAAGCAATAGGATTTGCCATAAAAGTTGGTCCATGCATCAGTGCATGAGTTGGATCATCATCATAAAAAGCGTCAAAAACTTTTTTATTTGCAATTGTGGCGGCATGACCAATATATCCACCAGTTAGTGCCTTTCCTAAACAAATTATATCTGGTAAAACTAAATCTGCTACAAATCTATTTCCAGTTCTTCCGAAACCTGTTGCAACTTCGTCAAAAATTAAAAGTACATTGTACTCATCACAAAGTTCTCTTGCTCTTTCTAAGAAAGAAATATCATACATTCTCATACCACCAGCTCCTTGAAGAAGTGGTTCAACTATAAATGAATTTAATTTATCTCCATATTTTTCAAAAGCATCTTCTAATGCATCAATTTCTGTTGGAATGTGAACTACATATTTGCTTTTTCCATAGGCCTTTAAAACAAAATGATAGTCTTCGTCATCTCCTACTTCCATAGTTTTAAAAGTATCTCCATGATAAGCGTGATTAAGTGCAAGGATCATTGTTCTGTCTTTTTCGCCCTTATTCATATAAAATTGAAGTGCCATTTTAAGAGCAACTTCAACTGCAACTGAACCCGAATCTGAAAAAAATGGATAATCCAAATCTCCCGGCAAAAATTCTTTTAGTTTATTAGAAAGTCTTTCTACAGGCTCGTGAGTAATTCCACCAAGCATCACATGAGAAAATTTATTTACTTGATTTATAATTGCATCATTTAATTTTTCATTTTTATAACCATAAATATTGCTCCACCAAGATGAAACTGAATCTATCATTTTATTGTCTTCTGTGTAGAGATAAACTCCCTTAGCATCAACTACTTTATAAGGCTCTTTCATTGTTTTCAATTGTTCATAAGGATACCAAATCATAATAACTCCTATTCATAAATTTTCTTTAAATCTTCTACATCAATGTCAAGATTTTTATCTCCCTCTTTTACACATGCGATAACTTTTGATCCTGTCATATATTTGCACATTTTTATATTATCTTCTTGCATTAAATCTCCTGGAATAAAATTGTTGAAAATTATTCCCTTTAAATCTATATCATTTTCTTTCATATAAAAAGTTGTGAGTACAACATCATTTATAGTTCCAAGTCCTGCATCTGCTACTATCACGCAAGAAAGATTAGCTTTTTTTATAAAATCTTCTAAGAATATTTTTTCCTTATCAAAGCGAAGGGGACATAAAATTCCACCAGATCCTTCCAAAGTTATGTATTCATATTCTTTTTCAAGTTCTTCAAACTTTTCTATAACTACACTTAAATCAACGGGATTACCTTCTATTTGCGATGCTAAATGAGGAGATACTGCTCTCTCGTAAATATATGGGCACATTTTTTCTAATGGTTCTTCTATATTAGCAAAATCTTTTACAAACTTCGCATCTCCTGGAATAAGTGCTCCCTTCTCGTCCCTTTCATTTCCACTCATAGCCGCTTTATAATAAGCTGATTTTAGATTCGCTTCAGCTAATTTTTTTACCATAAGACCTGCTACATAAGTCTTTCCTATTTCAGTTTCTGTTCCTGTTACAAAAATCTTTTTGCTCAATTTTTTCTCCTTTGTTTTAATTAAATCCTCTATTTATCATTGGAATAAGCCTTTTCCCAAGCATTGCTCCCAAAAAGCAAAGAAAAATATCTCCTGGCACTGCAAGCACAAAACAATATAGAATAATTGCCTTTACTCCAATTGGCGACGCCAAATAAAATTTGCTGATTATATAATAATAAATCATGCCAAAAGCATAAACTATAAAAAGTCCTATAAAGTTTGCTATGAGAAGTCTTCTCATACTTGGATTTTTTTCTTTATTTGCAATTTTTCCTGTCGCATAAGCACCAACTGCAAACCCAACAATGTATCCAAAAGTCGGTTTAAAAATGTATCCTATGCCACCTCCCTCTGTAAATACAGGAATACCAATAAGTCCCAAAATTATGTAAATTATTACAGAAGTAGCACCTAGTTTTGGTCCCAATAAAAGTCCTGCAAGCATTGTAAATAAAAGTTGCAATGTGAAAGGCAAAACTGGAATTGGTATTCTTATAAAAGTTCCCACAATAACCAGTGCAACAAATAAAGAGCACAAAACTAAATCTCTTACTTTTGAATTTTTCAAATATTTCCTCCATAATTATTATTGTAAATATTTACTTTAAATAAAGTACCATCAAAAAATAGTTTTGTCAACTTATTATTATTTTAAGTTCACTATATATGATGGAAAAAGAGCTTATCTCATGACAAGCTCTAAAAAATTAATTTTAAATTTTTAACTTACTGAAATTTTATTTTTGTGTGAATAGTATGTTCCATATATAAATAAAGCTGCCTCAATTGCTATTAGAATTAAAGATGCATATCCCATCTTTATAAACACACCTCCATTGCCTAAATACAACTGAATATTTGTCATTACATTAGACTTATCTAGCAGATGAAGAATTATGCCTTCTCCTATGGATAGTGCTATATAAACTAAAACTGAGCCTCCAGAACCGAATCTACCCATTTTTTTAACACTGCCATAATTTATAGCGAAAATTATTTTTAATATTGATCTAATCAAAATTATAATTCCCCAAGAAAGTGCAATAAGAATATTTTTTAATCCAACTTTATTTAATTCTTCTATAAAACTATTCCAATTAAAGCCTTGGAAATTAGATGGACTTGAATCTAAAGCAATAGATGCAAGTACAAAAAATAATAGTCCCATGTATATTGAATAAATTAAAAACATTATAAAATAATATAAAACTCTTGAAAAAGTTTTTGCCCACGGGCTAACTGGTATGGATTCATAAAAAAGAGCACTATCTCCAAAAAACATATTGTAATCTCCTACTACAACAGTTATTGCAGCTGCAATATAACCAAAAATCACAGAAGTAATGCAAAGTCCAAAAATTGTACCTCCCCAATTAATATTTATTGTATTAAAAGCTAAACCTGTAACTCCAAATATTATTGGCAATATAAGAATAAACCAGTTAGATTTAAAATGTCTTTTTATTTGATGTCCAAGTAATTTTCCCATTAAAATACCTCCGTAAAGTAATCTTCAATACTCTTATTTTCTTCACTTCTTATTTCGTCAACAGTTTTATTTATGGAAATTTTTCCATCTGATAAAAATAAAACTCTGTCAAGTAGTGGTTCAATTTGATTTATAAGATGAGTTGATAAAATTATGAGAGAATCTTCTTGAAAATTATTTAAAATAATATCTATAATCTTTTTTCTTGCAGAAGGATCAACTCCAGAGATTGGTTCATCCAATAAATATATATCTGCATTTCTTGAAAGGCTAAGTGCAATTTGCATCTTTTCTCTCATACCTTTACTCATTTCTTTTACCTTTGCTTTTTCAGGTAATTTAAATTCATTAAAAATTTTGTAAAATTTTTCTTCATCAAAATCTTTAAAAAATAATTTGTAGATATTTACAACTTCTTTAACAGCAAGCTTGTCGCTTAATGCAAATTTATCTGGCTGATATGAAATAATGTCTGCCATTTTATAATCCAACTCTTTTCCATCTACAAGAACTTCTCCCTTATAAGTTTGTTCAAGTCCTGCTAAAATTCTAAGCAAAGTTGACTTTCCAGCACCATTTGGTCCAACAAGTCCAACAATTTGTCCCTTGTCAAGTTCTAAATTTAAATCATCTAGGACTTTATTTTTATATCCCATGTTTAAATTTTTTATTTCTAACTTACTCATACTTCCCTCCAATATTCATCTAAAAGTGTCATTGATTTTTCTTTCGTGAGATTTAATTCTTCTGCGACGCTAATTAAATTATCACAAGATTTATAAAAAGCTCCCTTAGCTATCTTTTCAATTAATTCTTCATCATCTGTTATAAATCTACCAGTGGTTCTATTAGATTTTGCAAGTCCCTCTCGCTCCAACTCTTGCAAAGCTCTTTGAACAGTGTTGGGATTTACTCCATAAATTTTTGCCAAATTTCTCACTGTGTCCATTTTTTCTCCGCTCTTCCAATCCCCACTTGAAATCTTTAACTTGAAATCTTCTAGAAGTTGTATATAAATAGGTCTATTATTATCAAATTCCATACTAAACTCCTTTGTATTGTTGTGTCAATTCCTTAATACAATAATTATTATATTCTCTTCATCGTCAAAATGCAAGAGTAAATTTAAAATTTTTACTATACTTATATTTTAAAAAATTCATAAATCTAATTACTTCTAGGAAAACAAAATCTTTAAAAGTAAAAAACCTCTTGCCAAAATAATATAGCAAAAGGTTTTATTAAAATTTTTTTATCTATCCATTATTTTTTTAAATTCATCTTTTAAAGAAATTTTTCTCTCTATTCCAAGTTCGTCAAAAACTTCATCTAACTTTTCATAAAGTTCCAAAAAATTTTCATAGGAAATATTATTTCCCATATGACCTATTCTAAAAACTTTTTCAAAAATATCTCCTGCACCCTTTGAAATTAAAATTCCCTTATTTCTAAGTGATGCTAAAATATCTTCTGCAACGAAGCCTTCTGGCACAAGAACAGCTGTCAAAGTATTTGACCATGAATCTTTTGCATATAGTTCAAAACCTGCATGAGTAAAAATTTCTCTTGTAACTTCCGCATATTTTTTATGAAGTGCGATACTATTTTTTTCAAATAGTTTGTCGAGAGCAAGGTCCAAAGCATAAGTTAAATTTTCATTCATTGTATAAGGAAAGGCAAAACCATCTGAATAATTATAATAGTTTAAAAAATTCATATAATAACTTGGCACAGGTGTCTTTCTATTTTCAACTACTCTTTTAGCATTATCTGAAATTGTAATAAGAGTAATACCTGTCGGTGCAGATATACATTTTTGACTTCCGCCAAGTGCTATGTCGACTTTAAAATCATCAAAATCAAATTCTTCTCCACCCATTCCAGAAACTGTGTCCACAACAGATAAAATTCCATATTTATCTAACAAATTGCAAATGCTTTTAACATCATTAGTTATTCCAGAAGGAGTTTCACAGTGAACCATTGTTGCAACTTTAAAATCATGATCTTTTTCCAAAAATCTTTTTAATTTTTCTATATTAAATCCTCGTCTAAAATCATCTTCGTAGATAACAGCTTCACCACCATAAAATTTTACATAATCTGCAAAACCTGCCCCAAAGACCCCATTATTTAAGACAAGAACTCTGTCACCTTTTTCTACCAAATTGCAAATTGCAGCTTCAAGACCAATAATCCCTTCACCAAGCATTAAAAAAGATGTAGCATCTGTATTTAAGAGCTTTGAAATTTTCTTTTCTACTCTTCTATGTATCTTTTCGTATTCTGGATCAATATCTGGATTCGTGAGGGACTTTCCCATAAGTTCCATAACTTCTTCATCAATTGATGTTGGACCTGCACACAAAATTTTCATTTTACTTCCTTCTTTCTTATAAATTTCTTTTGAATAAATTATATTATATAGTCGTAAAAAAACAAGCTGCCACAAGACAGCCTGTAAAATAAATTATTTTTTAAAAATTGGACTCACTTTCTTATAAACTAACATCATAACTGCAGATGTTGTAAATCCTTTTATTAAATTGAAAGGAAGAACAGAGTAAATCATCATAGAAAATAACCCTGTTATCTTTGAAGTGATTGCACTTCCCATTGCTATTATAGCATCCATTGGCATCACCTTTGCATAAAGTGGGAACACTACAAAATAATTTGAAATCATTGCAAGTGTAGTCATAGCAAGAACTCCAATTGTAAGTGAAAAAATTGCCCCTTTATAAGTTTTATGTCTTTTATAAAGAAAGCTTGATACAAAAGCAAAAGTTGCAGAAATTATAAAATTTGAAAGTTCTCCAATTCCCGCTGTCATAGTCCCCTTAAAAACAAGTGCCAAAATATTTTTTAATGCTGCTATTATAATTCCAAAAACTGGTCCCATAGTAAAAGCGCCAATAAGAACTGGAAGATCTGATATATCTAGTTTCATAAAAGGTGGTGCCACAAAAGTAAGCGGCAACTGAAAATACATAAGCACAAAACCAATCACAGATAGCATTCCAATTTTTGTCATGTCTTTTGTTCTAATCATAGAACTTGAATTTACTTTATTCATTTTACCTCCTGTTGGGGCATAAAAAAACCCCGAACCTTCGGGGTATGAAAGTTTAAATCATTCTTTCATCCAGACTTTACTGTCGGTATTGGAATCTAACCAATTCAGCTTTCGCTCGCGGACTTTACCGCCGGTTGGGACTTTAACCCTTCCCTGAAGATTTAAATTAATATTTATTTCTTATATTTAATTATAACATTTGTTAAAAAATTTTCAATGATAAATTGTATCAATTTTATATATTTTTAAATTTTTTGAGTTGCAGAGTCATAAACAATGACAGGCATCCCATTAAAAGTTTTTCCGTATAAATTCCCCATTACACTTGGCGGAACATTTATACAACCATGAGAACCATTTGAAAGATAAATATTTCCTCCAAAATTTGATCTCCATGTAGCATCATGAAGCCCAATTCCCGACCAATTAATTGGAACCCAATAATTTACCTTAGACCTATAAGTTTCTCCAGTCAAATATCTATCTCTTTCACGAGACCAAACTCTATCAGTGCCTGTTGGAGTTCCATTTCCTCTGTTAGGATTTCCTGAAACAATATTTGTTTCAAGTTCCATAACTCCATTATTGTAATACCAAAGTTTTTGCCTAGCGAGGTCAACTTCAATATAAGTTTTGCCAATATCATCTGCACTTCTACTAATGGCATCTTGTCTATAAACAGGTTTTAAAATTACCTCACTATCTTTATCTAAAGCTGCAATCAATTCTTCTTTCGTCTTTACTCTGTCAGTGAGCCAACCATATATCCCACCATCCACTTTTACATTACCAATTCCTGTGGCGTTAAAAACTCTAGAAGTTTTAAAAGTATCATATTTAGATGAGAGATTCCCTACAAACTTTGCAACTTTTTCTTCGTCAACAACAAGATTCCCGTCATCTGTTTTAGAATACATGGCAATAATATTTTGTCCAGTAACTTCTTCCTTTCTGTCATCAAAATCATAAATAATTTTTTTCTTATAAACCTCTTTATAAGAATTTAGCAGATTTTTAATATAATCACTATCAGAAGTTATTTTAGGTTCAATATAAAGATTTTCATCTTCTAAATTTAGTTTGTCATCCTTATCCGCAAAATGATTTAAAATAGAATTCCTGAGTTCATTTCTCTTTACAAAATCTCCATAAACTTCTTCTTCGATTTCAAAATCCCTTCCATTATAAATGACCTTGGCATCAGCAGAATGAACCTTCTCATTTTTTACAACCTTTAAATCATTTATCCTATTTGAAAGTGCATTATCATCATAGTGCATCTCATGTTCAATTTCATAATTTTTTGGAACTAAAGAAGCGACAGGCCAATAAAAAGGAGTCTGATCCACAAATCCACTGCCAATATTATCTTCATAATTAATTTCACTTGCAGTGATTTTTTCATTATTCTCCTTGTCCTTAGAAATTACTTCTAAAACAAAATTTTTGGACAAATCATTGTAATTTTTTTCAAACTCAGAAATTTTTGTAAGTCCAAAATCTCTTCCATTTACATAAGTCCTTGGCATAAACCTGTCCTTAAAAAAATAAAGTCCTGCTGCATATATAAAAATAATTAAAATAATTAAAATTGTAAAGAATATTTTAAAAGTCTTCTTCATAATTCCTCCCAATATATTATACATCGAAGAAAAATTTTTTCGACAGAAACTTTAAAATGTAAGAATATTGTAAACATTTATAGAACTTTTAAAAGCAAAAAGTGCAAAAAAAATCACTATCTAATTAAAACATCAGATAGTGATTAACAATGGTGCGGGAAAGAGGACTTGAACCCCCACTCCAATGGAACTAGATCCTAAGTCTAGCGCGTCTGCCAATTCCGCCATTCCCGCATGAAGTGTTAACAACAAAATATATTATACGTACATCTTTATTCTTTGTCAATACTTTTTTATAAGTTTTTTATGAAAATTTTACAAACCCAAGTTAAAATATCAAATATAAGATAAAATACTATAAAATTCTAAATTTATCATATCACAATATCACATATTTATAAAATATAATGCAGTACTACAAACAAAAATTGTTTTAGGTTTTAATTTAATTGAATTGTAATTCCCCATGTAATATAATGATCTTGAACTTAAAATTTTATTTGATCATTTGTTAGAAAGAGTTGATTTTTTGAAAACAAAAGAAAAATTTAGACAATTTATGATGGGAAGATATGGCAATGACCAACTTGGAAAATTTATATTGTTTTTAGTAATAATATGTTGTGGAATAAATATATTTCTTAAAAAAACTTGGCTAGCTACAACTGCCATAATCCTTTTAATTTACTTTTATTACAGAGCCTTTTCAAAAGATGTAAATGCACGATACGCTGAAAATAAAAAGTACCTAGACGCAGTAGACCCACTTAGAAAAAAATTTTTTAAATCAAAAAATAAATATCAAAACAGAAAAGTTTATAAATACATAAAATGCCCAAATTGCAAGTTTGAAATGAAAGTGCCAAAAGGCAAAGGCAAAATACGAGTAACTTGTAAGTCTTGCGGCAACAAATTCATAATAAAATCTTAAAAGTTCCCTCATGGGGACTTTTTATTTTGCCTAAATTCTTAATCTTTTTGTAATTTTTAAATCTTTTATTAATGGTGTAATGAATTAAAGGAGTGATATCGTGAAAAAGAAGTTTTTATTTATTTTATCTTTTTTATTTTTATTTACTAGCGTTTATGCCAATGGTGGGAAAAAGATGACTCTTGTTATAAATAACATTGTCTTTGAAAAGGAATTTGTTGTTAAAAATGATAGGATTCACATTCCTCTTCGCCTAGTTTCTGAAAATCTAGGTGCTGATGTCAATTGGAATGCTGATGAGCGTAAGGTTAAAATTTTAAATCAAGATAAGAAAATTGTCTTTTATGTTGATTCTAATGAGTACAGGATTGACGATATGGTCTTCACAATTGACTCTCCATCTTTCATCATGGATGATACAACTTATGTGCCAGCAAGGGCTCTTGCCAATGCCATGGATGCAAAATTAGAATGGAATGAAAAAGAGTTTTACTGTGCAATCGACAATGGTTATGAAATTGACTCCACTCGTGATGTAGATTTAATTAAGGATGCAAAGGATCTTCAAACTATTAATAAGATAAGAAAGGTAACTGATCTTGCTGGATATCTAAAAGATGGTGTGATGAAGGTTGAAGAAGTGGAAGATGGAAAAGTTTATGAATTATACTTAAAGGATTATGAAAAGAAAAATTTGTCTATGAGATTTTCTTTTGATAAAAATAATAATTTAAGATTTTATAAGTTTGACTACTTCCCTAACGAAAAGTATCCTTTCTTGGAAAAACATTTAAGTGAAAAGGAATCAATGAAAGTGGCTCGTGAATTTATGGACATAGTTGGGGATAAGAAAAGATTTTTAAAGGAAAAAGAATTGGGCGCAAATCAACAAGTCACACCAGAAGCTGGAACTTACAACTTTTATACAAAATCTAGCCTCATAGCAGTTGATGCAAGTGGTAGTTTTATATACTGTTATTCAAACAATTAATCATTATTACAAAAATATTAAATATTCTAAATTAATTCATTAATTTTCCAATTAGAATTGATTTCTCTTTAAAAATCTGTATAATGGAGGTAACTTATATTTTTTAGGGGGAATAAATAATGAATAAAAAAATTACATCTTTATCTTTAGCAGGAGTAATGCTACTTTCTACTGCAAGTCCTGTTCTTGCTGCTACTGAAGAAAAGGAAGTTAAAGAACCTAGCAAAGTAGAACAATTAGTTAAAAAAAGTGAAGAAGAATTAAGTAAATCAGAAGAAGCTAAAAAAGAAATGCCTTCTGAAGAAACTTTAAAAGCTCTTAAATCTGAAATCGCAAAAGAAAAAGAAGTTCGTGAATCAGAAACATATAAAAAAGCTGAAGATAAAGTTCAATCTAATTACGAAAATGCAGTTGCTGCTGCAAAATCAATTGTAGATGATAAAGACGCTTCTAAAGAACAAGTTGATGATGCTCTAAAAGCTCTTAATGAAGCTTGCGAAAAACTTGGCAAAAAAGAAGAAGCTAAAGACGTTAAAATTGAAGTAAAAGATGTTAAAGCTACTACTCAAAAAGTTAAACTTGACGGAAAAGATGTTGTTATCTACGGATATAACATTGATGGATACAACTACTTCAAATTAAGAGATTTAGCTGCTGTTCTTAAAGACACTAAAGCTAAATTTGGCGTTGAATACAAAGATGACGTTGTTACTCTAACTAAGGGTGCTGATTACAAAGTTGCTGAATCTGACCAAAAAGAAGTTAAAGCTGATTCTAAAGGTTCAGTTACAAACGATAAAGTTCTTGTTGGCGACAAAGAATTAACTGCAACAGCATACAAAGTTGATGATAGCAATTACTACAAATTAAGAGATCTTGGCGAAGCTCTTAACTTTGGCGTAGATTTTGACAAAGAAGCTAATGCCGTTTTATTAACTTCTGAAAAAGATACTAAAGAAGAAAAAGTTGCTCCAAAATTAGAAGAAGTAAAAGAATCTCTTAAATCTGAAATCGCAAAAGAAAAAGAAGTTCGTGAATCTGACGAATACAAAAAAGCTGATGTAAAAGTTCAAACTAATTACGAAAATGCAATTGCAGCTGCAAAATCAATTGTAGATGACAAAGAAGCTAAGCCAGAACAAGTTGAAAATGCTCTTAAGGCTCTTGTAGAAGCTCAAGAAAAACTTGGACTTAAAGCTGACGCTAAAGTAGAAGAAAAAACTGACAAAAAAGAAGTTAAAGAAGATAAAAAAGACGAAGTTAAAGAAGATAAAGACGCTAAAGAAGCAAAATAATTTAGCTTAAACAAAAAAGTCATGGTTTTTCCATGGCTTTTTTATTTTGAAAATTTTTAAAAATCATTTTTAATAAATTACTTATAAATCTTTATTTACAGCCCAAGCTGCTTTTATTTGTTTTTTTATTCTATCATATCTCCATCTATTTTTTGAATTATAAATAGAATTTGGGTCATTTAAAATAATTCTTCCCTCATCGTCAAGTCCACTTGCCAAAGCTATGTGTCCACTATCTGTAAAATAACCTGGACCAAAGGATAAAATTACATAATTTCCATTTTCAAGTTCACTAATTATCTCACTTTTCATAATTCCATGAACATTTATACCTTCTTTACTTAAATAATCCTCCACAAGATTCCACGAACTCATTCCACTTTCCACATAACCACTTTTTTCTGCAAACTCTGCAATTTCTTTTGGACTTCTATCTATCCCGCATCCACTTAAAGTCATGGAAAGAGTTGTGGGCATACAACCTCTTGTGCCAATTATTCCACCAGCATATTTAACATATCCCCAGCGAGGATCATACTGAAGATAAAATTTTACAGGATTATCCACGCCACAATCTTCACTTTTCATTGCAATACTTTTGTCATCTTTTAAATATCCAATAATAAATCCAAGAGATTCTTCTCTTTTAGCTGCAAGCTTTACCATAAGATCTGGGAGCTTATCTATATTTTCGTAGACATAAGCATAATTTTTATCATCCTTTGCTTTTTCTTTTATTATTTCTATTTTGTCTGATAAGTCTTCTCTTCTAACAAAATTTTCACTATCTTTTAAAGTAACTTCTCTTGAAATATTTTCTCTATTATTAAAATATCCTCTCGCAAGAAAAATTAATAAAAAAATAATGATTGCAGTTCTAATTTTTTTCATAATATCACCACAATCATTATATAAAATCATTTTTAAAACTTTATTCCGAATTTCTTACAAATTTTCTAAATACTGTATTTATAATTTAAAATAACTGATCTTGCTTCACTTACAAAATAAAGTGAGCCCGTCACTAAAATTAAATCACCATCTTGGTATTTTTCTTTGTAATAATTTATTGCATCTTCCACATTCATAACCTCTGCATGAAGCCCATAATCTGCAGCCTCTCTTTTTAACTCTTCAGGATTTGTTCCTCTTTTATAGTCTAAATTCACAAAGACAACTTCATCTGTATAATTTGAAATTTCTTCAAGCATCTTCTTGTGCTCTTTGTCCGACAAAATCGACATAATAAGATGCAATTTTTTAAATTTAAAATTGTCAATTGATTCGACTAATTTTTTAATGCCGTCAAAATTGTGTGCCCCATCTAAAATCATTAATGGATCTCTTGATACAATTTCCATTCTGCCAGCCCAAGTTGATTTTTCTATTCTAGATTTTATTTTTTCCAAAGAAATTTTTAAAATTTTCTTTTTATTTAAAAGATAAAGTGCATAAATTGCTCCAATTGCATTTTCCACTTGATAGTCGCCAATTTGAGTTAAAATAAAACTTTCCCAATCATCTAATTTTAATTTAAAGTCTATCCCAAACAAACTTGACTTTATTATCTCACTTTCAAGATTCTTTGTATAAAAAATTTCTGCATTTTTTTCTTCTACTTCTTTATTTATAATCCTAAGAATCTTCCTATCTTTATTTGTAGTTACAACAAGTCCACCTTCTGTTACTATACCAGCTTTTGCACTTGCAATTTCTTCAATAGTACTTCCCAGGTATTCCATGTGATCCATAGAAATTGATGTGATTATTGAAATTAATTTCTCACGACTTGTAAAAATATTTGTTGAGTCGGCACGACCTCCCATTCCAACTTCCAGAATTGCTAAATCAACTTTTTCTCTTTCAAAATAAACTATTGCCATTATTGTCAAGAACTCAAATAAATTTAGTGCTCCATATTCTTCTATTATTTCAGACTCTCTATTTATTATAAACTCTCCAATGTCTGCAAAGTCATCCCTAGAAATTTCAGCATCTCCGATTTTTATTCTGTCACAATAAGTTATTAGATGCGGTGATACAAAAGACCCAACTTTGTAATCTTCTTTTAAAATGTCTTTTATAAAATTAACTGTTGAACCCTTGCCATTTGTGCCTGCAACGTGAATTACCTTTAAATTTTTGTGAGGAGAGCCATTTTTTTCTAAAAATTTTCTTATCCTAACATTACCTTTAGATTTAAATTTGCCAATTCTTCCTTCAATATCTTTTACAACTTCTTGATATGTCATAGATTTTTTTCTACCTTTTCAATTTGTGCTTTTACTGTTTTTAAAATTTCTTCATATTTTGTTACTTTCTCTTTTTCTTCTTCAATTAATTTTGCTGGAGCTTTTGATACAAAACCTTCATTTGAAAGTTTTCCCTTCGCCCTTTTTAGTTCAGCTTCAGCCTCTTTTTTATCTTTTTGTAGTCTTTTAAGTTCTTTCTCAAAGTCAACAAGTTCTTTTAATGGTAATTGAATTTCTGCCTTATCAAGTACAATTGCAATATTTTCTGAATTTTTTCTACTTTCATCGTCTGTTATTTCAACTGAATTTGAATATCCAAGGTTTAAAAGTAAACTTTTCATTTCTTCAAAAATTCCCCTAACTTCAGCATCCTTCGTGTAGACAATTGTATTCGATTTCTTTGAATTTTCAATATTCATTTCACTTCTTGCATTTCTAATTTCACGAATTGCATTTTCAATATATTCTGTGGCACGCTCTTCCTTTTCAAATACAAATTCTTCTCTGTATTCTGGCCAATTTGAAACAATTAGTGCTTCACTTCTATTAGGAAGTGCTTGCCAAATTTCTTCTGTGATATAAGGCATAAATGGATGAAGAAGTTTTAAAATATTTTCTAAAACATATAGAAGAACTTTTACAGTATTATTTTTTTCTTCTACTTCATCAGAATATAAAACTGGTTTAACAATTTCAATATACCAGTCGCAAAAATCAGACCATACAAAATCGTAAATATCATCTGCTGCAAGTCCAATTTCATATTTTTCAATTTTTTCTGTAATTGACTTTATAGTTTTTTGTAATTTTGAAATAATCCACTTATCTTCGTAATGAAGTTTTTCTAAATCAAACTTTGAATCTTTAATATCACAAGACATATTCATCATGAGAAATCTCGTTGCATTCCAAAGTTTATTGGCAAAGTTTCTATTTGCTTCAACTCTTTTTGTATAAAACCTCATGTCATTGCCTGGTGTGTTTCCAGTTACAAGAGTAAATCTAAGAGCATCTGCACCATATTCGTCAATAATATCAAGTGGATCAATTCCATTCCCAAGGGACTTAGACATCTTTCTACCTTGATCATCTCTAACAAGTCCATTTAAAAGTACATCCTTAAAGGGAAGCTCACCAGTTTGTTCAAGTGCAGAAAATACCATTCTAATTACCCAAAAGAAGATAATATCGTATCCCGTTACAAGTACATTTGTTGGATAAAAATATTCATATTCAGGAGTTTTTTCTGGCCAACCCATTGTTGAAAAAGGCCAAAGCGCAGATGAAAACCAAGTGTCTAGAGTGTCTTCATCTTGAGTATAAGTTTTTTCTTCGTGTCCCTTTGTATTTGATGGATCAACTCTAGAAATTACAATTTCATCATCAGAGTCTGAGTACCAAACTGGAAGTCTGTGTCCCCACCAAAGTTGCCTTGAAATATTCCAATCACGAATATTTTCTAGCCAATTTTCATAAATTTTTCCAAATCTTTCAGGAACAATATTTAAATTTCCCTTCCTGTATTCTTCAAGAGCCGGCTTCGCAAGTGGTTCCATTTTTACAAACCATTGTTTTGATATAAGTGGTTCAATTACAGTCTTACATCTTTCACAGTGACCAACAGCATTGTGATGATGCTTTTTGCCAATGTAGTAACCTAACTTCTCAAAATCTTCTATAATTTTATTTCTAGCCTCATATCTTTCAAGACCTGCATAAACACCTGCATTTTCATTCAAATATCCTTTGCCGTCCATAATAATATTTTGACCAAGGTCATGGCGAGCACCAACTTCAAAGTCATTAGGATCGTGTGACGGAGTAATTTTTACTGCTCCAGAACCAAAATCCATTTCGACATATTCATCTGCAATAATTGGAATTTTTTTATTGTCCATTACAGGAATCATTACATATTCACCAATTAAATCAGTGTATCTTTCGTCATTAGGATTTACTGCAATAGCAAGATCTCCTGGGATTGTTTCAGGTCTTGTAGTTGCAATTTCAATTCCACCTTCTCTATCTGCAAAAGGATATTTAAAATACCAAATATTTGAATCTGTTTCCACGTGCTCAACTTCTGCATCAGAAATAGACGTTTCGCAAGATGGACACCAGTTTATAATTCTATTGCCACGATAAATAAGTCCCTTTTCATAAAGTTCTATAAATACTTCTTCTACTGCATTGGACAAATTATCGTCAAGGGTAAAACTTTGTCTAGACCAGTCGCAAGAAATTCCAAGTTTTTTAAGTTGATTTACAATATTTCCACCGTATTCGTGAGTCCAAGCCCATGCACGATTTAAAAATTCTTCTCTTCCAATATCTTCCTTAGCAATTCCTTCATTTCTAAGTTTCTCTACGACTTTTGCTTCAGTTGATATAGATGCGTGGTCAGTTCCTGGAATCCAAAGAGCAGAGTAACCTTGCATTCTCTTTGTTCTTATTAGCACATCTTGAATTGTGTTGTTCAAAGCATGACCCATGTGTAAGTTTCCTGTAACATTTGGAGGTGGCATTACAATTGAGTAAGGCTTTTTATTTTCATCAACCTCTGCTCTAAAATAATTATTTTCCATCCAATAATCATAGATTTTTTCTTCAAAATCCTTTGGATCATAAGTTTTGTTTAATTCCTTCATTTTTCCTCCTACTATTTATCTTTTTTTGCATTTTTACAATTTTATAAAATTAAAAATAAAAAACGTCCTCCATCCCTAAGGACGAAAGACGCGGTACCACCTTAATTTTTATTTTTCAATAAACACTTTAGAATCTTTAACGAGATAAGTCGTCTAAGGCTACTATTTTCACCAAAGAAGCAAAAAAGCTACAATTATAAAATTTATAAAAACTTTTCACCAAGCAGTTTTTCTCTAAATATAAATTTTTACAATCCTCTTTTTTATTGCTTATTTTTATTCTTTATCAGTATAAATCTCAGTTGAGCCGTCTGTTCCACTGGTTATTTCTATACCTTCATTTTTGTCATTGTCTTCTTTCTTTTCGGTGTAAATCTCAGTTGAGCCGTCTGTTCCTCCAATTATTCCAATAGATGCAGCTCCATCTGAATTATATAAATTTCCCACACCTAACAAGCTAATCGTTGTTATAATTATTAATTTATTCACAATTAACCCCACTTTCTTATAAGAAAGATACCACAAAAATCTTTTAAAATCAATAATCTTATAAATTTTATCTAGGGATAAATCCAACTTTTTTATAAACTTTTCTAAGAGTTTTCCTTGCAAGATAAGATGCCTTTTCTGACCCCTCTTTGTAAACAGATTCAAGATAAGCTTTGTCATCTCTTATTTCCTTAAATCTTTCACGAAGTGGTCTTAGACCCTCAACTACAACTTCTCCAAGATCTTCTTTAAATTCTCCGTAGCCAAGATTTTCATATTTCTTTACAATTTCCTCTGTACTCATGCCAGAAAAGGATGCATGGATATTTATTAAATTTTTCAGACCAGGTTGTTCATCTGAATATCTAAATTCACCAGATGAATCCGTAACTGCCCTTTTTATTTTCTTTCTTGTGTCATCTTCTGAATCTAAAATTAAAATAAAAGAATCTTTATTTGAATCAGACTTAGACATTTTAGAGCTTGGATCTTTAAGTGACATTATTCTCGCCCCAACTTTTGGCGTCAAAATCTCTGGAACTACAAAAGTTTCAGAATATCTCGAGTTAAATCTTTGTGCCAAATCTCTTGTAAGTTCAAGATGTTGTTTTTGATCTTCACCTACGGGCACATAAGAAGTCCCATAAAGCAAAATATCAGCTGCCATTAGCACAGGATAATTTAATATCCCCGCTTGAACGTCAGAATATTTTTTAGACTTATCCTTAAATTGAGTCATCCTTTGAAGTTGACCAAGACCTGTCATCGTATTTAAAACCCAACCAAGTTCTGCGTGCTCAGGCACGTGAGATTGAATATATATAATACTCTTTTTTGGATCAAGACCTGCCGCAAGGTAAAGTGCAAGGACATCTAAAGTATTCTTTCGAAGGTCTTTTGGCTCTTGTGGTGCTGTTATTGCGTGCATATCTACAATACAATAAAGACAATTGTATTCATCTTGAAGCCCGATAAAATTTTTAAGTGCTCCAATATAATTTCCAATAGTGAGTGAACCAGAAGGCTGAATTCCACTATAAACTATCTTTTTATCATTCATTTTATTACCTCTTCTTTATATCTTCCCATCTTTCATTTACAATTTCCCTAATTTCTTCTTCATCGACTTTTACAATTTCTCTGTCCTTCATAATAAATTTCCCATCGCAAATAACACTTTCTATATCAGATGAATTTGCAGAATAAACAAGTGCAGAAATTAAATTATTCTTTGGCGTAAAGGAATTTGAATTTAAATTAAAAATTGTAAGGTCTGCAATATAATTTTCCTTTACAAGTCCAAGGTTTTCAAATCCTAAAGCTTTTGCCCCGTTTACAGTTGCCATTTTTAAAATTTCTATTGCAGGCACAGCCTTTTCATTCATAGTGACAGCCTTATTTACAATTCCACCAATGTGCATTTCTTCCACAAAGTCTTGATTATTATTTGATGAGTCACCATCAGTTCCAAGTGCCACTATAATTTTATTCTTTAACATTTTATCCACTGGTGTAAAACCACTTGCAAGTTTTAAATTTGAACTTGGATTATAAACTGGGTAGAACTTTTTATCTTTTACAATCTCAATTTCCTCATCAGTTATGTGAACGCAGTGTGCAGCTATTATTTGATTTTCCAAAAGTCCAATAGAATTTACATATTCAATTGGAGTCATTCCATATTCTTTTTTAGAATTTTCAACTTCTGTCAATGTTTCTGAAAGGTGAATATGAATTAGACCGTCATAATTTTCTTTTGCTCTTTTTGCAATTTCTTTTAAAAATTCTGTGCTACAAGTGTAAATTGCGTGAGGTGCAGGCACGACTTTTATTCTTCCATCACTCTTATTGTGATAATTTTTGTAAAGTTCATCAAACTCTTCTAGCTTTTCTTCTCCCTTTTTATCCACATCTGTCATGCCACGAGTAAGAACTCCACGAATCCCTGACTCTATTGCGGCATCCCCAACTCTATTCATTTCATAATACATATCGCAAAAAGTTGTAACACCAGATTTTATATTTTCAATAATAGATAACATTGAAGAATAATAAATATCTTCTGCGTTTAGTTTCTCTTCAAGTGGCCATATTTCGTTTACTAACCAATCCATCAAATTTAAATCATCTGCATAATTTCTAAAATAGCTCATGCCAAGATGAGTATGTGCATTTACAAATCCTGGTGTTAAAAGTTTATTTTTTCCATCAATTACTTCATCTGCATCTAAATCTAAATTTTCTCCAATTTTTTTTATTTTATTTTTTTTAATAAAAATATCTACATCATCAACAATTTTTTCATTTTCTATATCTAAATAAGAAATATTTTTTATAAGTAAGCTCATAATTCCTCCAATAGTATTATTATAGCAAAGTTTAAAAAATTTTTTCAAATTATTCAAATAAGTTACTAGAAAAATTAAACTTTGATATAATAAATTTATGAAGGGAAATTATTTAGACTTTAACATTTTTTTCGATTTAATCGGAACAATTGCCTTTGCAATTTCTGGTGCAATTCTAGGCTGTAAAAAGAATATGGATATATTAGGTGTAATTGTACTTGGACTTGTAACAGCTCTAGGAGGTGGATTTGTAAGAGATCTTGTACTTGGAATAACTCCACCTAAAATGTTTCAAGACTCAAAAAGTGCAATTATATCTACAATTTTTTCTATAATTGTCTTTATTTTCTTTTACATTCAATTTAAATTTAAAAATCCAAAATGGCTAAAGATAACGAATAAATTTATGATTATATTTGATACAATAGGACTTGCATCTTTTACAATCACAGGAATGGCAACAGTGATCTCTCTTGGTTATTATAAAAAATTTTTGCTTATGTTTGTAGGAACAATAACAGGTGTAGGTGGAGGAATGATTCGCGATGTATTGGCAGGTACTATTCCTTTTATCTTTCGTGAACAAATTTATGCGGGCGCATGTATATTGGGTGCAACAACTTTTATAATTACAAGACACTTCTTTTCTTACGAGATTTCTATGATAATTTGTTTTCTAACAGTTTTAATTATAAGACTGTTAGCCGTAAAAAAAGATTGGAACTTGCCAAGAATTTCAAAAGAGGAGGAATAAAATGGCAGTAGCAGAATTAACACTAATACCAATAGGAACAAAGACGACATCTGTAAGTAAATACATAGCAGGTGCACTTGATTCTATTGAAAAAATCGAAGGACTAACTTATGAACTTAATCCAATGGGCACAACTTTAGCTCATGACGATCTAAAAATTTTATATGAAGTCATAAGAAGAATGCAAGAATCTGTATTTGAAAATGGAGCAGATAGAGTTTACTCTGTTGTTAAAATTGACGACAGGCGTGACAAAGATTATACTTTTAAGGACAAGGTAACTTCTGTAAATGAAAAGAGAAAAATAAATAATTGATAATGAAGATTAAGCCTCATCTTTTGATGGGGCTTTTGATAAAATTTTTAATAAAATAATTCTATAAGGAGAAAATATGTACGAAGGTTTTTTGACAGATGTTAATGGAATAAAGCTTGGCCACGCAGAAGATAATGTTGCACTAACTGGGACAAGTGTGATCTTGTGTGAAGACGGTTTTACTTGTGGTGTCGATGTTCGAGGTGCTGGGCCTGGAACTCGCGAAACTGATCTTCTAAGGGCAGAAAATTTGGTTCAGAAGGTTCACGCTGTTTTTTTAACTGGTGGCTCTGCCTATGGCCTTGATGTTGGCGGCGGTATTATGAAATTTTTGGAAGAAAATAATCATGGATTTGATGTTGGTGTCGGTGTTGTGCCAATAGTTCCTGGTGCAGTTTTATTTGATCTTGCTGTTGGAGATTCTAAAGTTCGTCCTGATTTTAATATGGGTTATGTTGCAGCAAAAAATGCAAAGAAAAAAGATGAAACTATGGGAAACTTTGGCGCAGGTTGTGGTGCAAGCGTTGGGAAAATTCTAGGTAATGATTTTGCAATGAAGTCAGGCATTGGTCAGTCTTCTGTAAAAGTTGGTGACTTAGTTGTATCTTCTATTGTCGCTCTAAATGCTTTGGGCGATATTTTTGATTGTGAAACTGGAAAAAGAATTGCTGGAGTTTATGACAGAAAAAATAAAAAGTTTTTAGATACTAATACTCTTTACGAAAACAAGTTTAAAGACTATAATCTATTTAGTCCTGCCAACACGACTATATCTGTAATTTCTACAAATGCAAAACTCACAAAGGCAAATTGTAATAAGATCTCACAAATGGCTCATGATGGTTATGCTAGGAGTATTAATCCTGTGCATACTATGAACGATGGAGATACTATTTTTACTCTTGCAAGTGGTGAAGTAAATACAGATTTAAATTTAGTTGGAATTCTTGCTGCAAAATCTATTTCTAGATCTATTGCAAATGCAATTTATTCTGCAAAAGATTCTGGCGGACTGGTAAGCTATAACGGTATTAAATAATTTATCGAAGGGTATCTACATAGAACCCTATCAGGAGGAAAAAATGAATAAAATTACTGCTCGAAACAAAAACAGAAAGCTAGTGATAGCTTCAATGCTTGGTGCGATTACAATTGTGCTTGGGATGACTCCACTTGGTCTTATTCCCCTTGGCTTTATTAATGCCACAACTATGCACATTCCTGTAATAATTGCAGCCATTGCTGAAGGACCTATTGTTGGTGCACTTGTTGGACTTATTTTTGGTATTTCTTCTCTTTTAAATGCCATTTTAAAAAATGCAAGCCCCGTTGCTTTTGTATTTTATAATCCGCTTATTTCAATTGTGCCAAGAGTTTTAATTGGAATAACATCTTATTACAGTTATGTTGCTATGAAAAAAGTGAAGGACAAAAACCTAAAAGTTTTGACAAAAATTCTTTGGGGAATTGTAACTCTTCTCTTAATTCTACTGCTTGTTAAAGATATTAAGACGGGAGCATCAACTATTAATATAACCTTTGTTGTAATTTTACTTGCTTTATGTATTGGACTTTTTATCTATTCTCTTAAATCTAATGAAATAGATTTTCCAATTGCAATAGGTGCCTTTATCGGTTCAATGACTAACACAATTTTAGTCCTTGGTGGCATTTATTTAATTTATGCAAAGAGATATGTGGAAGCACTAAACATTCCCATGGAAAGTGCAAAATCTGCGATATTGGGTGTTTCTGTTACATCAGGCATCCCTGAAGCTATAATATCTGTTATTGTAACAACAGCGGTTATAAAAGCTTTAAAATCAAAAAGGAGCTAATATGTTACTTGCAATTGATATAAATAATAAAAATACTAATTTTGGCGTATTTGATGAAGATAAAATTATTACAAAATTTTCTATTATGACTGATAGAAATAGATCCACAGAAGAAGTTAAACTCATTTTAAAATTAATCTTAAAGGACAGAAATATAATGCTAGAAGATATTGACGACATAATACTTTCAACAGTAGTGCCAGAACTCTACCAAAATTACGAAATCATTTCCATAAATTTAATTGGAAAAAAACCTAAAATTATTTCTGCTGGAGTAAAAACAGGTCTTAATATAAAATGTGAAAGCCCCCGAGATGTTGGTAGTGACAGGATAATAAGAGCTGTTGCTGCAACAAACAAATATAAAGATAACTTAATAATAATTTCTGCATCATCTATTACAACTATCGACTATATCAATGCAAAAAAGGAATTTTTAGGTGGCTTAATATTTCCTGGAGTAAACTTACTTCAAAAATCTCTTGTTCGAGAAAGCTCAAAACTTCCACAAGTTGAAATAAAATCATGTAAAGATATTTTGGGAAACAACACAGAAAAAGCAATCCAAAGTGGAATATACTTTGGATATAAAAATGCAGTTTCAGGTGTTATAAATGAAATATTTAAAAAGTATTCACTTAATAAAAAAAACACACAAATCTTAACCACAGGGATTTATGCAAATCTTCTTGATAACAATGAATTTGAATTTGTTGAAGAAGAGATGCTCGGTCTAGAGGGTTTAAAAATAATTTATGACTTAAACAAAAATAAGGCTTCATAATTCGAAGTCTTATTTTTTATACTTTTCTAAATCTTTTATTTTAACATTGTGAAAATTTACCTCAAAACTACTTAAATCAACAATTTTTTCCATAGTATACTTAAACTTTTTTATGTCACCTGTAATGTAAAAATCAATTTTACGATTTTTATACTCAACTTCATTTTCATTTATATCCAAAATATCCATGGCATCTAAAACAGTTTGATATGCAGGATCTACCATCAAAACTTTCTTCCCTTCTCTTTTTAAAATCCTCTTAAAAGAATTTTCAACAATTGGATAGTGAGTGCATCCTAAAATCATAGTATCAAAATCATAATCACCAAATTCATCTATGTATTTTTTTACAATTCCATCAACATATTCCTCTTCAAAATCTCCGCTTTCCACAGCAAGAGTGAGCGCAGGACAGTATACACTTCTAAGCTCAACAGTAGGATCAATTTCTCTTAAAGCTTTTTCATAAACTCCACTTTCAACGCAGGATTTTGTAGCTACCAAGGCTACTTTTTTATTTTTCGTCCTCTCTACTGCATTTTCACTTCCAGGTTTGACAACACCAATAATAGGATAATCGTAGGTTCCATTTGACTTTTTGAGCCCATAACTTGTTGCAGTATTGCACGCAATAATGGAAAGATCAACACCTAGATCATTAAAAAACCCCATGGCTTCTATGGTATAATCTCTTATTTCTTCTGCACTTCTTGCACCATATGGCATCCTCAAAGTATCTCCAAAAAAAACAAAATTTTTATTCTTGATTTTATTTAAAGCAACTTTTAAAACAGAAAGGCCACCAACTCCACTGTCATAAAATCCAATCAAATTTTTGCCCATTAAATCACCCGCTCTTTTATTATAATAACACAAAAAAATAATAAATTATAAACTAAAAAATATTTTAACTTAAATTTATAAATTAATCAAAATAATATTTTTTATCAGAAAATATATAACTGTTTATCGCAAAGAAAAAAGCCCGTAACCATTGAAATTACAAGCTTCCAGATGGTGCACCTTTACGGACTCGAACCGTAGGCCCACTGATTAAGAGTCAGTTTTAAAGACCCTTAAACCTGCTATTTCAACGCATTATGCGTAGTTTGTGCGTTAAGTTTATTTATGTTTTAGGCTATGTGATTAATTATAAATAACATAAGATTTAATAACAAGTTAATTGTAGAAAATAGCAATTAAAAATCTAAAATTTATAGTGCTAACTAAATATCTTTGTTAGCACTATTTTTTTATAATCATTAATTTACTTTATCCTCCAATATTATATAAAGTATGTCTTCTATAAATAAGTTTTCCTCCATAAAATTTGGGAAATACTTTTCAATTACTTTTTTCATATTCCACCAGTTTTTTACATTGTGATCCTCTCTATCAATTTTTATAGCCATAAGTATTTCTTTTATTTCGTCATCATTTAATCTCTTTTTAAAATTATTGTTCATTTTTTTACCTCCTAAATACCTCTACTATATATATAGAAAAATTCTTCAAAAGTTACTATGGCTCTTCTTAATTTTATGTAATTATTTTAACCAAATAAAAAAAGCCTAGAGATCTAATCCCTAGGCTCAATATCTTAACAAATATTCAAAATTATCAGAAAAAAATTTTAGTTTTAAAATATACATACAATACTCGTACTAAAATCCTTGTAACCCTGTAAACATCATGCCTACAAAGGTCAAGGCTCTACAAGGCTCATATAAGCCTTTTTATTTTCTTTTAATGCCTTTGAATTGCTGTTTTCAAGCTTTTTATACTCTTTTTCACTAAGTAATCTTCTTGCAGCGATTTTAAATTCTTCGCTATAAGGCATAAGGTTTTTATCTAACAAATTTCTAAGTTTTACGGCATCTTTTTTTCTCCGCATGTGTGCGTGCTGTCCGTATTTTCCGTTAACTCTTTTTATAAGCCAGGGCCTATCAAAGCACCTCGGCTTATATCTTATAGAAAGTTTCATTTCATACTATTTACTAATTTCTTTTTTCCAACGGTTTAACTCAAGGACACTCGCCCTTCTCATATCATCTAGATCCTTTTCTGTTACTTTAAATCCCTGTTCATTAAGTCTCATAAGTACATATTGCTTTTTAAGATCGCCTTGACCAGTCTCCTTGTAGATTTGTTCAGCTGCCTTTACCGCTATGTCAACTGCTTCCATTACATTAACAATTTTTTCTTTGCCGTATTTTTGTTTTAGTAGAGGCACCAAGACACCTGTGATTAGCACAGATACAATCGATAAAACTACATAAAAAATATTACTTGCATTCATTTCTATCCTCCATAGATTCTTTAAATTCCTTAATTAAGTCCTCTTTCAGTTCCCAGTTCTTAAGATTCTTAAATTCAGTATGTTGCTTAAAAAATTGATGGACTCCTACTGCAGTTGCACCAAGAAAAACTCCTTGGCCAATACTCATGAGGATCCAAACAACAATTTGAATGCTATTCATGGGATCCATTCGATTAGCAAGACTTGTCACCAAGGCAATAGGAATACCTACAATGGATAAAATTGTAGGTATTAGACTATCACTTATTCTATTGGACTTCTTTAAAGCTTTCCCTATCACAACAAGCACAGGAATCATAAAGACCAGTTCAGGACTTAAATATTCCTTTAAACTAAAGACTAAGTCTTGCATCCTATCCCCTCAATTCAACAGTTTGTTTTTCTTGATTCCAACCAACTTGTAAATTAAGAGCTTCTGCAAGGTCTCTTATAGATACATAATTAGTACCTTGAATATTTTTACCTCGCAAGTTAATTTCCTTGCCGTTGTAATTAATCTTAACCTTGTCGGATTTTAATATTTGATCCATAACTTTATCAGTCCTTTCCTTAAGTGCCTTTTCTTGTATAGGTACACCAACACTGGACTTTGACAAATCCAATTTTATCCTTATAGGCTCTTGAACATCCTTTAAAAACTTTTCCCAAAGATTTTTTGTAAAAAAAGTTCCAGGGCATCTTTTCCTGGAAACATCATAGTGCCTACAAACATTTTTTATAGGAATATTAAATTTAACCCTGAGATTTTTAACCAACTCTACTAAATTGTCATAAGCCTTTTGATAATCTCCATCTGAATTTATACAAAGTTCAATCCCAATTGAAGTGCAATTCCTAACACCATTTAAAGCCCTTCCATGACCTTGATTATCTCCACAATGCCAAGAAGAAAAGCTATCTCCAATAATTTGCACTATCTCATGGTCATCTACAAAATAATGGGCACTTGCATTCCTATTTCCACCACCAAAAAACTTAAAGTGATTAAAAGCATTGGCTCCTCTTCCAGAATTACCAGTGTCGTGGATAACTAGAAATTGGACTTTCTTGCCTTTTCTACTGGAATAGTTATATTTAATCGGCATAAATTTAAACGCTAACATCTTCCACCTCCTATTTAAGCATAGGGAAGAGATATACGACAAAACCGCTAACCAGAATTCCTATTACTACACCAAAAATTTGATTTCGCAGCTTTTCTGATTTCTCTATAGGTCTAACGAAGTGGTCTTCTTCCCTATTCTTTTTAATTTCTTTTATGTCACCTTTTATTTCTTTGGTGTCATTAAGAATCAAGTTCATAGTTGTTTGAATTATTTTTATATTTGTTTCTGAATCATAGAGTCTAGCTTCCACCTTATTAATTCTCTCATTGGTCTTATCTGTTTTTGAATCAACACTGTCCACCTTTTTCTCTAGTTCAGTAAATTTATCTCTTATATCTTGATCCATATGTCACCCTCTTTTTTGTTGTAATAAAAAAAGACCTTTATTAGACCTTTGATTGTTTTTTTATCCAGTCTCTTTCATGAATTCTTCTATCTTCTTGGTATTCTCTTTTGATTGATAACTATAGTAACAATATTCATTAAAATTTATTCCAGTTAGAAATGTTTTGTTAGTAAGAATTATTGAATCAATAGATCTTTTAAATAATCGTAGATTATTATCAAAAATATCTAGAACATCATAAAACTCATCTCTTTTATGTTTACGATAATATTTTAAATTGTTACTTATCATAAATCCAAAATAAAATTGCATAAGAACTTCATTAGTTTTTATGAAGAGATTCCTTTTAAAAAATACTTTTTCAAATTTTGTTATCCTTTTATGCTCAGGATAAAACATTAAAAGTTTCTCTAATTCTTCTATTCGTCCATCTATATCGGTTATTTCTCCGATAAAGGCTGGTTGATGTTCTTGCCCCTTTAAGTGTCTCATCTTATTTATGGAAGTCTTGATATTCTCGGTAATTTCTAATACTTGCTGAAGAATATTTATTTGACTTTTCATTAGTTGTTCTTTCTTATCCCTCACATAACTATATTTGGATAACAAAATCGCTCCAATAACACCTATAAAAGATCCAATGAAACCTCCCCAGTCAAAATTTCCTTTGAAAATTCTGTTCACAAAATCAATCAAATTTAATCACTCTCCTCAATACTATTATATCAAGGAGAGCAACTTATAATACTTATTCTTCTTCCATTTTTACAGGCATACCATCTGCATCAAGTCCTAAAGCCTTTAAGTCTTCTAAGACTGCATCTCTCCAAATCTTTGGCACTTGTCTTACCTTTTTGTTCTCAGGATTACAAGTCCTTCTTTGACGAGAAACTAAACCTACATAAAGATCTAACATACTTACACCTCCCTTCCTGACAAAAAATTTGTATAAAAAAAGACTTGCCACAGCAAATCCAATTACTACACTATTTGATTTTCTTTCCATTCTCATCATATCCTTGATTTTTAAGTTCTTCTATGACTGCTTCCCTTAAATTTGCAGGAACTAACTTAACTTCCTTGTTCTTAACATCACAAGTTCTCTTACCCCTAATAACTAATCCAACATATAAATCAATCATTTTTCTTGACCTCCTAAAATAGTTTCATAAATTGTCGCCAACACTTCATCAGTTTTTTCTGCCCTTTCCAAATTAGTCTCATAATTTGTGGCTACAGCCTCTGCTAAAGCAAGATTTGCATCATTAATATTTTCAATTCCCTTTAAAATTTCCTTAGGCACATCTTCAGCTTCTCTCAATTCTTTTAAAGGCTTCTCGTTTATAAACTCAAACATATTTCCCTCCTACATGTAGGCTCCAACGAATCCGTAAAGATAGGACTCTTCAGTTGCCTTCTCTTTATCAATCCTAATTTCAACACCAACTCCCCAATTGTCACCAGTCTTTGTTGTGTTTCTAAAATTATATTTTTGGCCATACAATTCTTCTGGAACAGTTTCCCAAGTTGGCTGAGCATCCATAACATTTGAGCACACCTTTATAGTCATCTTTGCCCCAGGTGCAAGTTCTGCTAAAGGATTTACAATTACTGCAGAAGGCTGTTCTGATAATTCCTTTTTAAGCCTATACCATGCGTAAGTTAAGTTTTTAGAAAAATCAGCGTATCCTGCACCAACTGCATTATAAGAATCCTTGGCTTCTACCCTTATTTTATGTTCTCCATTAGGGATTTTTGCAAAGTCAATTTTTGGCAAAGTTATAGTTTGCTTTCCAGATACTTTCCCGAGATCTTTAATTTGCACATCGTCTATAAAGACTTTTGCTGTAATCTCATCATCATCTGGGTCTTTTGCTTCAAAGGAGATGCTAAAAGGCTTGTTTTGTTCTCCATAGTGAGCATTAGTCATGGTTACAACTGGAGCAGAGTTAATCCTTTTAAAGGTGTATCGTCTTACAGCAGTCGCTCCGTTAGGGTCTGTAACTGTTATCTCCACTGTGTTTTGTTGGTTTAAAGTTAGTGCATTAAATTTATTATCATCAATGTCTATTGGGTAATTTGTATTTCTTGTAGCGTTGTTTACTGTTGCAATAGTAACTCCATTTAAGGTAACAGTCACATTTAATTGTTGATCACTATCCCCATCATCAACAGAATAGTATCTCTTAAAGGCTTTCTTATAGCCACCCCAGTCCTCGTCTTTGCCACTAATTGTTGGCGTTTGGTTTGCAATACCCTCGTAAACATACCAATAATAGCCTGATTTTCCATTGTCTGGGTAGGCTCTACGATTAGTTGACGTTACTGTATCAACCCTTGAACCTTTTGAGTATGATTTAGTCAGACTGTATATTTCTCCAGTTATAGTTTTGTAACTATCATAATAGATATCGGGTTTGGTTGGATTTCCATATTCATCTAGTAGATAATTTGATACCTCGGAAATCTTTAGGTAGTAGTCATAGTCAGATGATGTCGATGATTTAATGATATCTCTTTCGTCCATCTTTCCAACAATTTTATAATATCCCTCATCTCCAACTGTTGGATTTTCCTTTACATTTACGGCTAGATATTTAGAAGTCTCATATTTTTTATTTATATGTTCCCTGACCCAATATTTCCCCCATTTATAAGTTGTCATACTCTCTCACTCCTCTCTAAATAACAAATCTCGCCATCTTAGTATCGTAAATTCCTTCAAATTCTTCATCACCCGTTAACGTTTTAAATTGTATTTGGAATCTGTTAGTAGTAATTCCACTACCTATTTGCGTACTTTGAGCCGCCAACTGTAATTTTAAATCTTGTATCAAATCCCAGTTTCCTTTTACAGTTTGGTCTGTTCTTCCTCTACCTGCTAAATCCCAGTACTCTTCCCAAGTAACATAAGTCATTGACCTATCAATATTTATCGTTACATTTTCAACATTTGACACAACGACTATGATGTCAAGCATAATTTCTACCATCTCTTGATTGTGTACGGGAATATAATCACTGTGCTGGTCGTAGTAAGCTACTGCATATAAGATTTCCCCTTTTCTTGGATCTTGTGCAAATAGTCCAAGTTCTTTTAAAAGAAATCCAGTTTTTACATCGTCATTAGATAAACTCACAGATATTGTACTTGTGCCATCACCATTTGCTTTTATACCCGTCATTGTTGCTTCGTAGACTTCGTTTTTAAGTTCCGTCATTTTAAAAAGTTCTTCTGTACTTGTGATTGTTCCATCACCAACTGCAACTTTTGTAAATCTTAACTCTGCCCCAGTTTGGCAGTATGCGAGTAAATCTCTACCTTCCTCTGTTAAGTAATATCTTCCTCTTTGCATATCTACTCCTTTCAAATTTTAAATCCTTGCTTTTTAGTATCAAAATTCCCTTCCCACTCTTCTTCTTCAGTTAGACTTTTAAAATCTTTAGAAAATTCAGTCCTTATCTTAGACCAGATTATTTTTTCACCATAAAATAATTTGCTTTTTGACTTGCCGTTGATAATTATGTCCTTTTTATTCCACAAATCCATATCAATCACCTAGTCAATCGCATAAATTGTATTAGGCTTCTTAATGGGTAGTGCGTTATAGTCAGAAAGACTCATTTCAATCACATCAGGCTTTTTAGCAAGCTCTTTCTTTAACTCTTCTGTCCTTTGGAGTAGTTCAGATATCCAACGACTAAGCCCCAATGTTAAGCTACCCCACTCGCCACTACTTACAGTGATTCTTGTAGCTTCAACTTCACCAGCACTAATTTTTTTATTCCAACCATCAATCATACTTTGGGTCACGTTGTTTTTCTGTGCTCCGTCCTCAATCCCTTGTAGTTTTTTAATATCAGCTTGTGTGATTAGATTTGGAGATATTTCCACATAAGCACTACCAGACCATCTAAAAATATTTTCTGAGGATAAATCGACATAAATCTTGCCCTTTTCTCCAGTTTTTGGAAATTTTGATTTGCTTTCAAATTCCATAACATCATCAACATAAGATGGTAGTTGTGAAGATGGGACTTTGCCATCATCTCCCAAGCTTGCATAACCCCCTGCCTTTCCTTTTTTAGACACATCTTCAGGAGTGTAATCAAGCTTCCCTGCGACAACTTCTTCCTTAGTTGCAAAAGTCCTTTTCACATCTTCAGTCTTTGCATAGGGACCAAGGTCATAGACCCTGATGGCTTCTTCAGGAAGCTGTTCCTTAGGAACCTTTCCAAGCTCGTTAAGAGAAGCATAACCATTGGCAGCACCCCTGTGGATTGCATCTTCTTTTTTCTCTAATTCTGTATTTATAGCCTTATTGAATTTATCTAAATCCACTTTCTTAATGTAAGCTTCCAGTGTCTCTTCAATAGCTTTCTTCAAAGTATTTAAAGCTGTAATTTCTGCATAAGTTTTTTCAATATCTTCTGTCCTTGCGTAGAGACTTAAGTCATAAGTTGTATCTCTTAAAGCCTCGTCTGGCAGTTGTCTCAGAGGAACTTTTGAATTTCCGTCAAGACTTGCTATACCATTAGGACTTCCAATAGAATTTTTAATAGAAGTATTAAACTTTAATATTTCTTCCAAAATATTCTTTAATAAATCCTCGCGATTCTGTAAAGAAATCTTATTTTCATTAAGTGAGCTATCCTTATCTAATTTATTGTTCCAGGCTGTCTTCTCCTTTTCACTAACAAAGCTTCTATTCTCATTAGTTTCAATCATTTCAGCTGAGTGTTTTAAAGGGTGCTCATAAATAGTATCTTGGTCATCAGCAAAGACAAGCTTGCCCTTATCATCAAGTTTTAATACTTGACCAATTTTACCACCATCTGGCCTTACAATCCTCTTAGAAATCTCTCTAAAGATTTCACTTATGGAATCTTTATTTTCTTCTAGTGCTTGAGATACTTCTAAAAAAGTATTGTAGGCTTCAGGAGCACCTTCCAGAATATCCTCAACCATTTTGGCAAGTTCAGAAGGTGTAACCTTTAAAAGTTCATCAAGAGGAGTCCCGTCTTCTGTATATATAGTTGAAGTCAGCATTTTGGGAGATACCCTTGCAAATTTTTGCTGCGTTTCATCCCAGGATAAGAGCCACTTATCTTTTAAAGTGTTACTCACTGGCAAATCTTTTAAATTATCTGTCATATTTTAATCTCGCCTCACTTCCATCTTCAATCTCTTTCATCATTCCCACATCATCAACAGTCCACACATCCGGCATAATTGCCTTTCTCTTGAGCCTCTTTCTTACCTCACCAATCCCATAATAAGTAGGTGAATTAAAGACCCTGTCCTCAGGCTTAACTGCCATAATAGTAACCTTCTTGGCCTTTTGCCCGTACATTCCATAAAATATTTTCTGGTCTCTAATAAACTTAATTCTTATAAACTGTTTCAAGTTAGCAGGAATTATATCCCTAACTTTCTTTTGAAAATCATCAAGTTCTAAGTTCAATGATTCTTTTATATTTACCAGTATCTCAATTCCATATTTATCATAGTCAAAAGATAAAACATAATTTCCCTTGCCTAAATATAAATCTAGCCACTCTTCAAAGGTTCTGTGGGTCCAAATTCTGGCCATATTCCAAAGGGCATAAATCTTTTTTCTCTGGACTTCCAGATCACCCTTTATATTCTCATCATCAATTAACTTTTTATAAGCACTTAGTCCAAGTTTCTCAGCTGATCCAATATATAAATTTTCCATCAAAGAATTGAGTTTCGCCCAAAGATTAGAAAGCTCAATATTTTCTCTGACTCTTATATTAGTAAATTCAGCACCTTTCCCAATAATATCCTGTGGCAGGTGCCTACCTATATCCACATCACGATTTATAGAAATCACATCTTCAAGTTCGTGAAAATTAATATTATTTACATCAACATTAAATTTCTTATCCATTTCTAACCTCTGTAACAATGACATCACCTAAAACAGGAAGTTCATCTTCAGAAAGCTCAAATATTTTTTTATCTGTATCTGTAAACTTAATTGTTTCATAGTCAATAACATCAGCCACATTTAAAACTATGCTAGTTATTTTTGCTAATCTAATATCATTTTCAACATAAATATTAGAATCAACTTTCTCATAAGTTGCCCACTTCTTCCTTTGAACCTTAAAATATTCCTCTACATCACTTTTAATTTCTCTTTTTATTTCTTCTAAATTTGAATCTCTAGATTTTAAAATTTCGCAAGTAATATTTATTTTCCTTGACTTAGCACCAACTACAGTTACATAGTGACCAATAGGAGCAACTCCTACACCTTTTTGATGAAAAGGTATGGGATCTATGATTTCTTGAACTTTAGAAATAAGTTCAGATGTCGGCTCTTTAAATTCTGAATCAGTAATAATTAATTTAACTGTCCCACCGCCATTCCACACAGGAATGACTTTCACAAGTCCAACACCATCAATAGCCTTTACCTTTTTCCTATAATCATCAATATTTCCACCATAGGCAATGGACTTAATAGTTTCAAAATATCTTTCTCTAAAATCTTCAGTGTCCTCTTCATTTTCCCCTAATATAGCTAGTTTATATATCTCTGCTAAATTGAGATTTCTTATAGTCCTTGTCGGTGTTAATTTCCCACCTTCTTTGTTTCCAATAGATCCTTCTTCATTACAAATTAGCTCATAAAAAAACAGTCCCTTTTCTTCTTTTTGAAGTTTCGAAACTGTGTAATAAATATCATCTATAAAAAATCTATCGCCAATATTAAGTTTTGCATCAAATCGTCCAATAATAACAGATCTAGTAGCCTTGTACGGTTCAATCCCTCTTTCCTTTGCTCTTTCAATAAGCCAATACCTATTAGCAGTGTCGCCAAAAGCATTTTTAAAAAGAAAATCCAAGTAAGAATATAAAAGAGAAATTTCAATTGCCATTGGTGCAATCGCATCATAAATAACAGAGCCTTCCCTCTTGTCGAATTCATCTGGAATCCTATCTAAATTTCTTTCAAGGACATTTTCAAAAGTATTATCATCAAAGATAGGCTCATAAATTCCCCTAGCCAATTCTTATCACCTCTTCTATATCAATTGCTTTATCGTCAAAAATAGTCTTAACCTTAAATTTCATTCCAAGATTATCTTCCTTACTCCATTCATTTACATAAGAAAAATCAAAAACATCTTCAATTCTGTCATCTAACATCAAGGCATCAGTGATCCTTCTAGTTAAAACTATATAAGCATATTCCTTCCTTTTTCCAAATAAATCTTCCTTCTTAACTCCAAAACTTGGGTAAATAGGATAAACTCCTCTTTCAGTATTAGTACATTTATAAATCATCTGCCTTAAAGCTTCTAAATCATCATAAATATAATTTTTGACCCTCTCTTCTTCTATCCACATCTTGTGAGTAAAAGAAGGCTGCGGAATTATTTCAATTTCATCACCATACTCATATTCATTGTTAAACTCTGGTATCATTTAACCACCTCTAATCATTAATGTGATTTTTGTGCATCTCATCTTTAATTTTTCCTTTATATGATTCTACACTTCCATGAGTAACTACAACATCACCATGAGGGCAAGTTCCATGCAAGGTGCATTTCATTTCACCACTTATAAACTCGTGAGTCCCTTCAAAGTGATAAGGGACTCCATTGGATCCTTGTGGCTCTGATGCTTCATACAAATAAAAATAAGTCTGTCCCCCATCATTAGAAATGAGAACAAACTTCTTACCTAAATCTTTTTTAGTAAAGGGCCTATACTTAGGCACAACTAAAAACTCTTCTTTGATGTGTACTTCGTCAGTGTTTTCAAGAATAAAATCAAGAGGGTCAAGAGAAATTAGCTTGCAATAAACAACCTCAGAGTTCATTCTTCTCCCTAAATTCTGATTGACTATTTCATCAATAGCACCTCTTAAATCTAAAATCTCATCATTCATTACTTAGGAACTACACCTCCTTGATATCCCCAGCCTCTATAGTGTTTCCACCATCCACCGATTTTATGCTTCTTGACAGTAGTATCAGTTGCATCAATCATCATTCCATTACCAGCATAAATTCCCACATGACCAAATTGTGGAGAATATGGACTGTTAAAATATACTGCAGCACCAACAGGAATATTGTCCCTGCTTGAACTTACAATCCACTTATTACCGGCAGTCTTAGCACTTCCAGCACTTCCATGTATTCCAGCAGATTCATAGCAAACTCTAACAAAGCCTTGGCATCTTCCCTTATAAGCTCTTGTTCCTATCATGCTTTCAGCCTTATTTACTATTGTTTGCATCTTCCTATTGCTGGCCTTAGGTAAATCTCTTACTTGTAATTCAGTTGAACCATCAAGTTTATTAGATTTTCTTACAGCCTTTCCAATATCATTAAAATCATTTACATTAGATCCTTTATTTTGTTTTTCCTTGTCCTTAATAATGCCATCAACATCACCAATTTTTTGAATGTCCTTATTCATGACTTCCAAATCCATAAAATGTGCATCATCAAAAAAAGTATGAGTGACTTTTTCAACAATCATATAAGAATTAATATTAATGTCCCCGATTGCCATCATCTCAACAGGAATAACAGAGCCTGCACGAACTCTAATATCTCCTATAGCTTCTTTTATTGAAAGGCTTCTGTACTTTCTATTTAAAACCTCCAAAATTTGTGATGCTTTGTTTTCAATGTCTTCTGCATTGTTTGTTGTGAGAGTGTATTCAAGCACTCCCCACTTAGCAATGTTTTTCTCATCTTGCTTTACAACTTTTTTAATAAGCCTACCGTCATCATCAGTTAAATAAACAACAACTCTATTATAGGTCCCATCATCAATGCTTGTTTCATAAGAAAAATCTACAATATTGTCATAGCTAATGGGACAATTTACAATCATCTTGTCAGCAGATTTTAAAGAAATTTTCCCGCAATCATCAAAAAGTGTATAGATCTTCCCAGTTTGAGATATGGTTATATCATTTGCAACCTTTACCATGTTTAAATACTCTTGATTTTTCTCAAGCCTTTTAGGAATTTTATATGATGTGTCTTCAATTTCTCCAACTTGTAAATTTCTATCACTACAAATTTGTTTTAATAGATCGCTCATAGACTTAGAAGAGTATTGATAGGTGTCTCTTGATTTCAAATACCTTATTTGGTCATAACAAACAGTAGAAATAACTTGTCTCTTATCTCTTGTCTTTTTAAAAACATATCCTTTAAAAACAGTTTTACCATCTATACTAAAACTAACAGGATTACCTTCCTGATAATCAATAATCTCATCTTTTACAACATCAAATTCTAAAATACCAGCCCTAAATCCTCTTTCCCACTTAATAGTGACCTTTCCTTTGATTACAGGCTGGTAAATTTTTCCATTATTTGCAATAAATACTTGATAAATCTTTTCTTTCTGCTTCATTTTTTAAACCTCTTTGCCATTTTATAAATAGTTTTAGAATTAAAAAATGTCTTTGCCACTACTGGGACAGTTAAGGGAGCTGTTGCAATAGCTGTTTTTACAACCTTATTGACTTGTCTTTTATCTGTGCTAGATCCAGTGTCTTTTAACTTAATAGTCTTTAAGGGTTGGTATTCCTTTAAAGTCAAATCAATTAATATATTAGTTCCAATCTTACTGTCTTCATCAATGCTATAATCTTCAAGAGTCATATACTTACAAATTGAATTTCTAAGATTAGGATCTGATGTAATTCTTAAGATAACAAACTCAAAGATTTTCTTTTCTTTCTTTAACTCCTCTAGCTTTTTTATAATCTCTTGTTGAGGAGTGTATAAATCTACGCCATCATGTTCTTCTGAAAAGGCATAGAAAGAAAAAGAATATTCCTGTAACTTGCTTTTTCTTAAAACTGTATAAGTTTCACCATTTACTAAATCATAAAAATCATTCTGTCCGCTTATTTTATTCTTTATTTTTGAAGGAGTTATAGGAATTTCCATTCCGTCAATATACAGTTGATAAGGTTTTTTACTCATAATCAACCTCCATTTATATTTAGAATAAGGTCTTTTAATAATTTTTTATTTGCTTCATCAATAATTTTTTCTGCATCAACATCACTCTTCATATCTCCAGTAAACTGATTATATACTTCAAGCTTAATCTCTTTTGATAAATCATTAATAGCCCTAGTTTCCATAAGCCCCTTTAAAGCAGATAAATTGTTGTTATCCCATTCACTTTCTTTCATTTTGTCATTCATGGATTTTGTATTTTCTGCAATTTCATCAAGAGGATCCGTCATAGCATCAGTATTTAAAAAATCTTTAGATTCAAGATTATTTTCAAGTTCCTTTTGTCCAACTATATTAGATGCAAAGTCTTTCATGGACTTTGCCTTATCTTCTCCCCACTTGTAGCCTTTATTGAACCATTCCTTAGTTTCAATTCTTTTTATCTCAGGAACTTCTCTATCAAGGGTAATAGCTTCTTCATTCTTTCCCCAACTAAGAACTTTTTTTTGTAATCCTTCAAGTCCACTAGACCAGTCAGTCCCAAAAATAGCATCAATTATCTTAGTTACAACTTTACCTAAATCTAAAAACCAAGAAATAATATTTCCAATTAAATTCTTAACTGCATCACCAAAGGAATCAAATCCACCCTTAGCCACATTTAAAACCCACTCTATTATTGATATAAAAGGACTAACAAATCCTGTGTAGATAAATTGGATAAGACCATTAATAATGCTTATAGCAATATTTAAAATTGTCGCCCCAGCCCAAAGAACTGAACCAACAATTAAGCCTGTTGCACTGTAGGTAGCTCCTGTTACCTTATTAATTGCAGCTACAATTCCATAAATAAGCCCAATTACTCCTATAATAATTGCAGGAATCCAAAACAAGGGACTTGCTAAAAGTGCAGCATTAAATCCACCTTGGATAGCTGTCGCCTTACCAGTAGCTATTGCATACAAACTAACTGCCCTTGCCATTAAGAAGTGAGTAGTGGAAGAAATAAAGGCTAAACCATTATTAATTGCAAGAGCGGTTTTATAGATTCCAAAAATAGTTAATAAACCCATAAGAGGTGGTCCAACAATATCAATAGAACTTGCCAGCAAATTAAAACCACTTATTCCTATATCAAGAGCCATACCAAGAAAGTGAGAGAACACCATAATTCCATCTGTAAGACTATTAAAAAATCTTTGAAAGGAATCTGTGTTTATAAAATTATTAAACTTTTTCATGGGTCCTTGTAGTCCTAAAATCAATGTATTTGTTAGTTCGGTCTTTAAATCCGAAAAAGATTTAGGAATTTTCTTAAATCTTTTCTCAATATCATCCGCACTCTCAAACATAGCTCTTTTAATAACATCGGCTGTAATCTTTCCATCACTTGAAAGTTCTTTTAGCTCTCCCATAGTAACGCCCATGGTCTTTGCAATTGCTTGTGCAAGTAGTGGAGCATTTTCTCTTATTGATACAAATTCATCACCTTGTAGTCTTCCAGAAGCCATTGCCTGTGTTAATTGATACATTGCGGCAGCTTGTTCTTCAGCAGATGCACCGCCAACTTTAAAGTTCTTATTTAAAATCTCACTAAACTTAGTCGCTTCTTCAAGACCACTAAAGGCATCACCAGCAAGCATTGTAAGCTTTGCAACAGAATCAGCCATGTTTTTATAATTGGTTCTTGAATTCTTTGCAGCCTGTGCAATCCTTGACTGAACGTCAAAAAGTTTTTCTCCTTCTCCAAGCATAAAAGAAAGTCTTGAGTTAATATTTGTTAGTTCATCAGAAAGACCAACAAAAGCCTTTATACTTTGAAGACCTGCATAAGCCCCAACAATCCCTATAATCTTACCTTTAATACCACTTAAAAGGCCCTCGCTTTCACTAACTGTCTTATTGTAATTACTGTGTTCATTTTCTAGATTGCTTGTAAAACTTTCCATATTCGCAAGTTCAGCCTGAGCGTTTCTTAGAGAACTTAAAGAAGCATCAAGAGAAGATGTATCAATCATATTTTCTGTTGAATCATTTAACTTATATGCTGCTGAAATAACCATATTCATTGACTCAATAACATTTGTAAGAATAGGACTTACATTATTGATCATTGAAATTGTAGTTTGTAAACTCACTTCTTCACCTTCTTTCTAGCCTTTTCTAATTCTTCATTTCTAAATAAAAAACTTGCCATATATATAGCTTGAAGTCCGCTATCCATAGCAAGAAAATCCTCAATTTTTATATTGCCCTTACTTTCCCAAAATAAATTATGAGCGAACCTTAAAAGTGGCTCGCTCTTTATTAGTTTTTTGCATCGCCTATAATTACATCAGGATCATCCATAAATCCTTGTGCTTTCATAAGCTTATCAGTAAATCTTTCATATTCGCGTCCTTCAAGCATCTTGTCTAAAAGTTCAGAAATATTCATTGCACCATAGGCATTTTGTAATTCTTCACTTTTTAAATTAGGATAGATTATAGTTTCTGAAATCGTATCAACAATAAGTTTCTTAGTATCTACTTTTAAAAGACTTTTATTTTTCTTAACAATTGCAGCATTTTTTAATTCGTCAATTTCCTTAGCACTTAAAAGTCTAAAAGTCCAAGCTACCGGATTTCCATCTTCATCAATGAATCTATCTGATACAACTATTTCAAAGTTTTCTCTTCTTTCCTTTGCCACTTCAGGCATAAAGTAATTTAAGTTTTTCTCCATTTTATCTCTCCTCAATATCTTCAAAAGTTCCTTCGATTTCTTGTTCCAAATGGGAGTTTTCAATATCTAATTTGAAAATTTCACCACCATCTAAATAACATCTCTTTAAAATAAGCCTGTCTTCTCCACCCTCAAAATTAGGATCGTTTTGAGTTAAAAAGATGTCAAAAGATGTTTCCTTTCTTGTCTTCATATATTTAGTTAGAACTTCCCTAAAGGCCTTAGTATGTGCATACATAGTAGCTGTGAAAGTTCCCTTAGCACTTCCCCCAACACTTAAATCAACAGGAGTTCCAAGCCTTGGAATAGTTTCTCTATCAATATCAATCTTCGCAGTAATATTTTTTAGATAAAACATTGATTCTCTATTGCCATCAATTACAACAACAGCTTCCCCAAATCTACCATTGATTAAGTCGCCGCGTTCTAAAAATTTATCCATTCTTTAACCTCCTATTCCACAATCACATGCATGTAAAGTTTTGCCATTGCCATAACTGGATTAATTAAATACTCACAGTAAACAGCATCCTTAGTATCTCCAAGTTCAACTTTTATATCTTCAGGTTCTAAATTAGTAATAGCACCTAATCCTTGAAGTTTAAGAGCGTGATTATATATGTCATTCCAAAGAATGTTTCTTCCCATTTCGTTGTTTTGTTCCTTATCAAGGTATCTAGTATTAAAAATAGTTGAAACATCATTTCCCACTTGATGGAGCACTCTTATAATTTGATTTTTTGAAAAATCCTCATTCTTTTTAACACTAAAATCAGTAAAGGAATTAATGTCAGATAAAACTCTTGCTTTGTTATCAACTTCATGGAAAACAAACTGACCTTTTCTAATTGCAGAAATAAGATCTCTTTGTTTCATATTTAGATCAATTGTATATTCACCATCGTAAATATCATTTCCAACAGTCCTATTTATTTCACAACCAGCCTCAGCACCTGCTACCCAATAAACAAGACCAGCTTCATTTTCTTTTGCCTTAGATCCTACATTAATAACAAGTTCACTATTGGCATCAAAATTATATAATGCTGCTTGGAAGTATGCCCCTTCAAGATTAACTCTTCTCTCAACATAAGACTTATACATTCTCTTTATAGCTTCATCAGTTCCTGCATAGGCAACCACATTTATATATTTCTTTTCAAGTCTTTCCAAGAATTCAGTATGTGCCTTTGTAGTTTCTTCTCCATTAGTTCCACCACTTAGATTTGCACCAAGAGTTTTAGTCAAAGTTCCTTTAAATTCAACATATGGACAATCTGATAATTCTTCTATATTTTTAACTGCAACTTTTTCATAAACTTTAAGAGTTCCAATTTTTAAAGTAACATCAAACTTTTCTTCTTCATCAACGTTATTTGCAACAATAACTACAAATTCATTGCCCTTAGTTCCTGAGTGTTTCGCAGTTATTGTAAGAGATTCAACGCTTGCCTTTGCCTTTTCTCCACCACCATTTAATCTATAAATGTAGGCAGTCTTAGCATGGACCAAAAGTTCTCTTAAAGGTAATAACTCTTTATCTGTATATTCAAGACCAAATAACTCAAGAGATTCTCTTTGCAAATCTGAGGGTTCAACAGTTATAATCTCACTTTCTAGTCCAAAACTTAAATTTAAACCACAGGCAACAAAACCTCTTTCGCCAAAAATATTAGAAGGTCTTGCCTTTGAAGAAAAGCAAATATAAGTTCCAGAAAGCACTTTGTTTTGTACTGGAGGATTCCAAGCACCACCACCATAAGCCATTATTTAACCTCCTTATTCATAAAATCTTCATAAAGCTTTACAGCTTCTTCCTTTGTGTATTCCTTACCATCTTCTAAAATTGCATAAAGAGCATCAACATTTCCTATTGGATCTTTAGCATTTAAAAATTGCTCCTTAGTAAAAGTAGGAGCACTAGTCTTTTTATTCATTTTTAATTAAACCCTCCTGTTTAAGTCTTCTCATAAGTGGATCAGGTATCTTCACTTTTTCCATCCAAACATTTAAATCAAAAGTCATTACAAGGTCACCATCAATAATTTTTGTCTCAAGATTTTCACAAGTAACTCCTATATTATTAAGCCTTACCTGCTCCATTCCTGTAAGAAGTATGAACCTGATTTCTTCTAGTCTAAATAAATCATCTTCATCACATCTTAAATAATTAATATTTACAGTGTTATTTATAAAGAATCTATCATCAAATTGTCTAATAAGCTCGGTCCTAACAAGGTTAATAAAAAAACAAGGAGCTTTTACCCCCTGCTTTTGCCTATCAATTTCAATTCTTATATCAGGAAATAGCTCTTTAAGTCTATTAATTACAGGCTGTAAAATAACTACCATAACTCTTTAAACCTCTTTTCAAACTTCCTTTGAAAGATCCTATCCATAACTTTTTCTAAGTTTTTTTCAGAAATAGTTAGCATAAAAACCCCATCTTTCCATCCTAAAGTATTCCCACCGCGAACAATCCTATGTCCATATTCAACATAGCTTGCATACTCTACATCATTAGAAATTTCTATTTCATAGACACTTCCCTTTTTCTTAACATCATCAATATTCCATGACTCCCTAAGAAAACCAGTGTCAACTGGTGTATTTTTTACAGTAGCCCTAAAAACTCTTCCTGCTACCTCATATACAGCCTCCATGAAAATTTCATCAGTTACCCTCTTAAATTTTCCTAGACTATTTCTGTAATTCTTTAAAACTTTTGTATCAACTTTCACGAAACATCAACCTTTTCAAGCACATATCTTCTGTGGGAAAGATGAATTGAAGGAATATCAGAAAATTTATAATGATATACACTTCCATCACATCTAGTGACAATAACATCAGAGCCTTTTGGAATATCTACTTGAGGTCCAGTTGTCAAAATATCTTTTCTCTCTGCTTCACTATGACCAATAAAATCATCACTGTGAGAAGATGTATTGAAGCTAAGTCTGCATGGTTCGTCTTCTACAACAGTAACCTTTCTTCTCCTTGTTACTTTAGTTTTTTCATCTTCATAAGTTTCAAGGCAAATTGCAGTTACCCTATCTTCAAATAAAAGCGATAAGCTTTTGCCGTAGGAATCATAATCAATTACCATTTTAAGCACCTGTACCTGCTGCAAAAAACTTCAAGTCTAGAATCAAATAAATTATTTAACCTTTTTTATAACTTAAAATTTTAGCATCTCTTATTTCTTCATCACTTCTACCATCAAACTCAACTCTAGTATTCTCAATAGAAATTGATTTAGCGATTCTTTTACTTTCTTCAATAGGCTCTTTAGATTTTTTTAAGTCATCAGTTTCTATTTTATTTAGAATTCCTCTAATAGCTATAAAATATTCAATAAATCTATTCGCATCTTCTGGGAAGTCTTCCCTGTAACAAGCCCATCTTAAAATATCTAAAATCTCATCATGAGTAAAATTAAAAAGCTGGGCATCAATTTCATCTCCACCCAACTCTTTAATAATTTTATTTACATTATCAAGGCTAATCATTTTACTTTAGCAACAAATACTTCATTGCAAGCTTCAAAAGATGGAATGGCTCTTGCAACAGATTTAGTAATTCTTGCAACTGGATCTATTCTTCTATATATAACAGAAGTTATGAAGTCCTTATTTCTGACATCAATATTAGAAACTTGTGGAAGTTCAACTTCTTCAGCAGTTAAACCAAAATAAGTGTTTCCTAGCTTAGTTTCAGGCATAAGAATTACAGTATTTGCTTTAACTAGAGGAAGTATGCTTCCATCTGCAAGTCTATATTTTTCATTGTAAACTGCAACAGTTGGCAAATCTCTTTGGCTTAAAAAGTCATTTAAGTTTTGCATACTTGGCACAATAGAAGAGTTAACCCCAAAAATAGCCTTTCTTACAGCTTCAGAATTCAAAAGAAGTCTTGAAGTCGCCTTATCCATTAACATTCTACTAGGATTTACTCCAGTATTTTCAACAATTTTATCTACCCAAGCGTCAAGATTATTTAAAGGATCAGCCGTAGCTTCAGACCATCTTGCACTTGTCTTTAAAGTTTCTTGATGAGTTTCTGGCATATGATAATCAATAACACCTGTAACACCATTTTCATCAAGAGTGAGTTTTCCTGTTTGTAAGATTTCAAATCTCATCATATTAATTCTCTTGTAAACAGAATCAATAGTTAAATCAACATTATTAAAAATCTTATTTAAAACAGCTTGTTCCTCTGCAGTAGTTCTTGGATTTTGAAGTTTAACAATCTCATCTTCTGAAATAAATTTAGAATCCTTAACTAGAAGCATATCTAAAATATTTTTAGCAAATCCATTTCTTCCTGATAACTTTGTATTGGTGTCTGGTGCATAAACTTCAGCAGTAACAGGAAGCTTATTACCACCAATAATATATTCGATTTTCAAATCATCAGTCTTTATATTAGGAAATAATAAATTCCCAATATTATCTCCCTCTAGTTTTGTTCTTGCGTATTCTCTTAAATCTAAATTTCCATTATTTAAGTTTAAAATAGCATTAGTTAATTGTTCTGGCATTTATATTTCCTCCTTATACTAATTTAATTTCATTTAACTTTGCTTCAGCATTAATAGCTTCAGGAAGCTTATCCTTATAAACATAACCTTCAATAAGAAGAGGTGCTTCCATGTCTCCATCAGTTACATCAATATCAAAGGGAATAATCCCCTTAGCCGTAGCATCATTTTTTGGATAAACACTTCCTGCTTTAACAATATTTCTTCCACTTACATCTTTTCCACTCCCCTTTTTTAAAGTAACTGTTACAGCTACATAAGGATCAGCAAAAACTAAAACACTATTTTTACCATCATAAGCAATATTCTTTCCTAACATTTTTTACCTCCTATTATCCCCATGGATTAAATTTTTCTTCTTGGTCTTCTCTCTTAATAACAGCATCAAAAAGTCCCTTAGGCTTTTCCCTGTTATCACCTGCAATATTTGGGTTTGCTCCTCTAAAGTCATTATTAGCAAATAAAGATTTTAAAGAATTATCTTCCCTTAAAACTTTCATTTGTTCATCAATACCAATAAGCTTTTCATCTTCATATTTGATATCTTGATTATTGAGTAACTTCTTTAAGACCCCAACATTATTGACCCTTTGATTATAAAGATATTCAGTAATAGCATTGTCCTTTCTTATAGCCTTCAAATTCTCCTCGGCTTCTTCCTTAGCTTTCTTGTTAGCTTCCTTTAAACTATTGATTTCAGCTTCAAGTTCTTCTTTATTTCCGCTAAGTTTCTTTAAGCCGTCTATTTGCTTGTCTCTCTTAGAGATTTCACTATTAAGGCTTTCCAAGCTATCCTTTACTTCCTTATATCTATAACCAGGTACATAATCTTTGTTGACATCTTCCAAAATCTTATCTGCAAGATCTTCAGCAATTCCCATTTCTAATAACTTTTCTTTACTTAACATAATTTACCTCCTATTTACGCAATAGTTACTAATCGCCATTTTACAGTTGGCTAACTTTCAAGTTATTTGTCCCACCCCTTTGTGCAAAATATAACTTGCAGCACTTCCCACTTTGACCATAAAAATAATCGTGTGAATTTGCGTGTGTTTTTCGCACGATTTCCTCACGATTATTTACGATTAATTTTCTTTTTTTCTTCCAGTAGTCTATATTTGTTTGATAATTGTCCAATTATTGGGTATAATCTAACTAAGATAATTATCAAAAAAGAACACCAGGTAGGCCCCTAAAACTTTTGTAGTTTGGCTGACTGTAGGTGTTCTTTTTATTTCTTTATTGCTTTTATTATTTTTCCATCACTATAAATTATTATTTTCTCCAATAAAAAAGCACATCTAACATTATCAGTCAGCGTGCTTTTTAAAACCACATTATAGTGCAATCTTTTATTTCTCTTTTTCCTTCAACCATATCCCTTAAAGCATTTAATGCATTAACTGCATACGGATAAGCCGAATATTCTTTCTCATCTTTAGGAGAGAGTTTTACTGAATAATCATCAACATTTAAAGAGTTTATAGATACTGAACCATATTCATTCCAATCTTCAGGATGATATTCGGCATATATCCAATTATCCTTTTTTTCTACGTTCTTTAATTTTAGCATAATATTCGCTACTCTCCTTTCTGTAATTGTATTTTTTACTAGCTATTTTATGTGCTTCATCTTGAGTTAATCCCTTAGCTATTAATCTTCTTTCCATTATTTCATGATTTATTAGTGTCAAATCATGTTTTTCTATTTCATCTTGTGCTAATCTTTGCCAACTTTGAGCAATGGAAAAGTCAGGATCAAACCTTCTCTTAATTCCATAAATATCATGCTCTTCATAAAATAAATAATTCTTTATTTCTTCAATAAGTCTTTTATCGTAACCTGTATTTTTTGAAATCCTATCAATATCAGTCTTCTGATTTCTTATCTCCTCATAGTAAAGCTGTGCATGATTTCTTGCTTCTTTTGAATAGCTATCAGTTATAGCCCCTGACACATAATATCTTACATTATTATACCCTTTTTCTGTTAATAAGTCAGCTTTAAAGAAGAATTGACCTTGTTCTTGCTTTACTTCTTTTGTAATGTATTTCTTATACCACTCTTTATAAGTTAATTTTTCAACCCTAAGACTCTTTCCTGTCTCAGGATCTCGTGCCAATCTACTATTTTCTATGTCAGCTTGAATGTCATCATTATAATAAGGCACTGTTGTCGAACGGCAATACACATGAAAGGGTGGTGCTGTAACTCCTCTTTCATAGTCTTTAACATCAAATACTTTCCCATCTAACTTCCTACAAATATCAGAAGTTCTTAAATCAAGAGTCGCTACTACTTCATATTTTTCTACTCCCATTCTTTCATACATTGCTTTTCTTGACTGTGAATGCATAGCTGAACTTTCTGTTAAGACAAGTCTTTTAGCATTTGATTTACTAACTTCTAATTTATCGGAAATAACTTTTGTGATTTCATCTGGTTTTTTTCCTGTAATTAAGCCTTGCCTTAATTCAGTGTCAAGAATGTTTAAGAGCTTATCTTTTCTCTTCCATATCCTATCAGAAAAGTTTTCTCCATCGTTTGTCCATGAAGTATTTAAAATATTATTTACAAAGTCTTTTGATAGACTATTTATGTTTTTATATCCTGTAATTCTCTGCAGTTCGTATAAGTCTTTATAATAAGAAGATGTGAATTTATTTGAAAGGTGAGCAAATAATTTCTTTTGTTCCTTATTTAATAGAGTCGCTACCTTTGATTTCATAGACACTTGCATTGCTTGCAGTCTTGATATCCTAACTCTTCTTGAAACTATATCAAGTTCTTTTTCAAGATCGGGACTTATAAAACACTTTGATGCCTTTCTAAATTCATCAAGACCTGATTTAAAGGATCTAATCTCATATTTATTTAAAAGCTTCTTAGCTTCTGCCATACTCACATCTTCCATAGAGTTTAACAGTTTAAATATTTCACTATCAAGGTCTTCAATAGTACTTTCATAAATTTTAAAGATTTCTTTTACATATTCTTCATCACTATCAAATACATCCTTTGTTGATTTTATAAATCTATTCTTCCAGTAATCCGTCATAGTCGGACTCCTCTTTCATCTCTTGGTTTCTTTGCTTTATTTCTTCTTCAACATCATTAACCCAAGGATGATGCTTCATTATAGTTTTTTCAGATATTATGCCTGATGATTTCTGAGCATTTTCAATTGTCGCAGATTCGTTAATTAAAATATTTCTATCAAAAGTGAAGTCAACTTTTTGATACTTGTAACCCTTATAGAAATTATAAAAATAAAGTAGAATATCTAAACTTACTTTAAATTCAGTTTCCATCTCATTGGCATCTAAATCTATGTTTGTATAAAGAGACTGAATTGTCATTTGATTTACGGCCTTTTGAAATAAGTCTGAATTAGTATCGACACCTCTTCCCACATCAATAATTGCCCTTCTTAATATCTCTAATAGGGTCTGATAATTGCTAATATCCATGTCAACTTTTAATGTGGAAACATCAGCATTGCCAGTTTGTGAATTAGAGGAAAAAGCAAGTATTCCACTTCTGTTTATGCCTTTTCTTATTTCTTTTAAAGATTCTTCGTCGTGTCCACCAATATTTTTTAGAACTAAAATTGTATTTCTTGAATCTTCGTCCATAGAATCCATAAACTTTGAAAGAATTTGATTTATTGCATCTTGTAAAGTCTTAACCCTATTTAGAAGAGGCTGTTCCTGCTCGTCCATTCTAAAATAAATAAGAGGAATTCTACCCCAATTTCCTATTTCATCTCCTATAGTAAAATAAGCTTCTCTACTTGTTAAAATCAATTCTCCATTTTTTTCAACGTATTTATCAATTCCATATAAGTGATAGTATTCAACAATTTGTGTTTCATTATCATCATAATCAACAGAAGTATAAAATCTAATAAAACCACTCAGCCAAGTGTGAAGTTTATCTTCCCAGATAGGTATTATTTCAAGAGGGTCAAACTTCATTAATTTAAAATTGCCCTCAAAATCTATATAGGGATAAATATATCCCATATTAGCAAGTAAGGAATCCTTGCCAACTGACTTTATGAGCTTATGAAATTTTAAGTCAAATAATTCATTTAATTCTTTTTGATAAATTTTATTTTCTGCATTAACACCTATAGGTCTTGTAAGTAGATAATTCTTTTTTTGATCTACTAAAACAGAATATAAGTTATTCACTATTTTATTATTAGGTAAATTATTGACCTCTTCTCTAGTCCCTTTTATTGCACCTATAGCTAATCTCTTTTTGTCTAATATGTCCTGATTATTATTGTAATACCTATAACTTGTTAAGATATCCTTGTAATCTTCACTATTCCTATAATCATCTAGAATCTTTCTAATTATTTTTGGAGATATATTATCCAAAATATAAACCCCCTGCCTCTATTATATTTTCTGCAACTCCAGTAGTTGCATCTTGTGCATCATCATGTGGATTCTTACCTTCTCTTTGATACTCTTTCATACTGACAAAATACTCATTCCACTTGTTGTGCCAGTTGCTTGGGTAATAAATATGTTCCATAACCCAAGTAGCATTGCTAAGTATTCTCGCATTCTTATTATTGCTTTGATGAAATGTTCTTATAATAGTCTTGTGATTGCCAAGTTCTCTCATGTTTCTTTCAACTTGTCTTGCAAATCCTCTTCCACCATTATTCCCTTCAACAAGTGCATTGTTTACTTTGAATTCAGTTAGCCTTTTTGCAACTTCTTTTTCAGTTATTTCCATGTGATCCTTTGTATAATAAACATCTAAAATATAGGCTTCTCTATTTAACACACCATAAATAATATTACAAAGGTAATCATCACCAGTATCTGCAGTGTCACAATAGGACTTAATTTCGGTAAACTTATAATTACCAAACATATTCTTAGGAATTTCATCATAAGTTTTAAAACTTTTATATAAAGTCCCCTTTAAATCAATAGGCTCTTGCTGATAATTAGCAAGAGCAATTTCTGGACTCATTGTTTTTGTTTTAATTGTGTAAGAATCATAATTTAAAATATCATCACAAAGCATAGATCCATCTTCTTTTATTGCCTTGTATAATATCTGTTTATAACTAATCTTATTTTCATTGCAGTGAGAAATAAGCCTGCCGGCCAAGTCCTTCGAATGCCATCTAGTCATAACAACTATAATTTTCCATTCATTGCCTTCTAAACGAGATAGCATTGTGTCTGTAAACCAAGACCATTGTTTATCCCTATTTAGAGAATTATTAGCCTCACTTGCATTCTTTATTAAGTCATCAATTACAATTATATTTGCACCAAAACCTGTTGCAGTTCCTGTTGGAGAAGTTGCTAAATAATTATTGTTCCCCTTTTCCAAACTCCATAGATTGGCTGCACCATCGCCTTGTTTTATGTTTGTTTGTGGAAAAATATCAGAAAAAATAACTTTATTCTTATCTGCCTTTTTCTCTGTGATAGAATCTCTTACCATTTTAGAAAAAGAAGTAGAAAGAGTTTCATTGTATGATCCAGTCATTATTTTTAAAGAGTTATCATTTCCTAAAAGCCACTGTATAAAGTGACCTATTGTAAAAGTCTTCCCATGTCTAAGCTACGGAGGCATATTAACTATGAGAACTTTTTTATCTGAACTTATAAAAGCTTGTAAGCTGTTACAAAACTCTTTTAAATAAGCTCTGCCTTCCTTATAAAACTTTGGAGTTTTAAGTTGGCAGTAATAGTAAAAGTCTTTTCTTGCAAGAGCAAGTTTAGCTTGTTTCTTTATCTCATAGTCAATAGCCATAACAAACCTCCTAGTCACTCTTAATCAACTTTCTAAGTTCCTCTACGCTTAAATCATCAAAGGGATTATTAGTTTTTATATTCCCTGTGAGATTAATATTTTCAACAAAAGCACCTTGAACCTTAGCTAATAACTCACTAGTTTTAATTCTGTCCTTCATTTCAACTTCTTCGTCTCTAAAAGTTTTAGTCCAAAATTCTTGAATTTCTTTAGCATCAGCAATCTTTTCTTTTTCAATTTTTTTATTGATCTCACTTATATATTCTAAAACAGAAAGCTTAGCGGACTTTGAATTAGGATTTAACCACTCAGCCGCCCTATCCCTTGATGTACTTTCAGCAAAGCCAGCTTTAATTGCTGACTCAATTATTTTTCCAGTTCTGATGTACTCATCAGCAAACTTTTTATCTCTCGCATTTAATTTCATACACCATCACCTCCAAAATAAATTTGTGCATAACAAAAGAGACCTACTAAGAGGTCTCTTGGGGGAGTGTTAAAATTGATTGAAATCCATAACATATCATGAACCCACTAACTATTACATTCTTTCATAATATATACTAACACACAAAAATCGCACAAAACGCACAAAATTAAACACATGATTTCATTGGACAATAATTATAATTCCTTTTATTTTTATCATTTCTTTTATAATCTGGATATACTAAATGATGATAATCTATTAAATAAATTCTAAATATATTATATGATTCTTCATAAGTCCCAATTAATCTAATTGATTTATCAAATCCTATTTGATAAATTTTTTCTTCGCCAAATATTTCATCCATGAATTTTTCATAATTCTTATTATTATCATAACTAATCAGTGAATTCCTTATAGCTTCTAATACCAAATCTCTTTTGTCACCTGATATTACATGGCAGTGTGTCATCCCATTATTTATTATCAAATCAGCTACAAATTCTTTATTTTTTAATTTATTTATCAATTCTCTTATTTGAAAGAAATTTTTTATAAATTCTTCTTGATCCTTTAGAAAATTATAAAATTTACCTACATTTACAGAATAATAAAGCCCTTCAAATGTAAGGTCTATAAAAAAACCTCCACTTTTAAATTTTAGTGGAGGTAATGTATTTACAACAACATTATTTATACTAGTTTGTTTATCTAGTCTAATTCCTTTTTTCTTTTTTTTAGCCATTATCTCACCTATTATTATAGCATCTAAAAATTTCTGTATCTGAAATTGTACTATTGCAAATTTCATACTTAGAGCATCCGTTTCTTGCTAAAATCCACGGACTTTCTTGGTGAGTTAAGCTTTCTAATTCATTAGCCGTAAACTTTCCATAAACATCCCAAACTTGTTCTAAAATATCTAATGTGTCTTTATTAAAATTAAAATTTTTAGACTCTGCTTTTGGTATTTCATTAAATCCATAATTCTTATACTTATCATACAAACTTCTAAAAACCGGACCATGAACCCAAGCTTCAGGTTTTTCTAAAAATAGCTTATTATCAATAGAATGTGCATCTTCATTCATTAATGTAATAAACCACGCATATGCATAATAAACTATTTTTTGTAATTTTTTTGGAGTCATACTATCCTTTATAAGATAGTATTCAGCCACTTGGAACATATTATACATACTCAACCACCCTCAAACTAATTCATTTAATCCCCAAAATGTGTATAATTGAATTACTAGTAATTCAATTATACACATTTTGTCAAATATTTTCAACACTTCCTTTCTAAATATCTATTATGAATCATTCTTGCATAAGACTCGTTTGTACTTCCTAATTGTCTAGAAATATATACCCAACTCTTACCTTCAATGTATCTAAGTTGAAAAACTAATCTTGTCCTAGAGTCCTCTATCCCCTCTATAAATTCCTCTATCTCAAGCCTAAGCTTCTTACATCTTCTAATTCTTCTGATAAATCTCACTCTTATCTTCTCTATGTATTTGTCATCCTCATAACCTTGAATCTTAAGTTCGTATTGGTTATAGGGAAAATCAGAAGCAGATGCAATAACCTTGTCAGTTACTTCTTGTGTTTTTAAATTATTAAGTCTATCCTCAAGTTCTTTAATTTCCAAGCATAAAGACTTGTATTGTGCTAACTGCTCCCTTGTCATTACTTCCTCCTATAACAATAAATATAATTCTCCCAAACCTCTATATAGAAACCTCGTCTCTCATAGTAATTGACTATTCTTATTCTGTCTCTAAAAGTCTTATATGGAATTAAAAGACACTTTTGCATTCATCATAAGTCCTCCGACTTAACGAAAGTGCCGTTTATTGTTTTACCAGTCCTAGCCTCTATTTTCTTATAAGCTTTTTCCAAGCAAATTATAGGATCTATATCTATTTGTTTGCATAGGATTATGAGGGCAACTATTATGTCTCCCATTTCTAATATCATTCTTTGGATATAGATTTCTCTTAGTTTGTCATGGTCTGTCCTTTCTACAAGGTCAAATTCTGACTTAAATTCAAATACTTCTTCTATAAATTTCATGAATTGTTTTTCTGCGTTCTTCCTGTGGAGTAGGTCTTTATCTTTAGCCCAATCTTCCACTAGGTTTTTTAGTTCGTTTCTTCCATTTTCATATCCGTCTTGGTAGGCTTGAGCTAGCTCGTTGCCTATTTTGTCTATGCTTGCATTATTCATTATTCCACCTCAATCTATTTATTATCTAAACTGTAATCTTCGATTCTATCAGCAACCTCAAAATAATCTTCCGTATCGTCTATTTCCGTAAATTTCTTTCTTAATTTATTTACTTCTTCTATATAATTTTTTGTGTTTTCAAAATTATCGCCATTCTTTGAAAGAATCTTATAGGCTTTTTTTAACCTTATTTCTTCATCTGCTAAAAGCCCATGAATTAAATTTAATTCATAATCATTAATTGTTATTGTATTCACTCTTCCACCTCTAAATTTCTAAATCAATGCTTGCTTCTTCTCTAAGTGTATTAGCAATATCTTTAAGATCTAAATAGTCTTTATCAATGCTGTCGTACATATCAATTAAGTTCTCATAAAACCTCTTAAGTCTTTGACCGCCAAAGCCGAAGAAGTCTCTCAAGACCATCATTGGTGCATACATACTCCACTTTGAGGCCCTATCTATTGCACTTTTCTCCCCATCTTCAAAAGCCTTTTTCTTAATTGCCTCTATCTGTTCCCATGTCAGGTTGTATGTTGCTACTTTCTTTTTCTCTTTTTTCTTTTTCATTCTTCTAGCCTTTCTTTTAGAACCTCAACAGTTGGCACTGTAGTTATTTTTATAGGATCTTCAAGGTCATCCGATAAGTCCACTTTAATATCAATCATTCTTGTAAGTTCCCTGTCCATCTCAAACTCATCTTGACCACTTGCAGATATCAAAATATCAACATCAGTCATTGTCAGCAAGTTGTCTATACAAGGATAGCTAGAGTTAAGGCTTATAACATTTGCCCCACGTTCAATAAGTTCTTTTGCTAGTGGAATTCCTAAGACATCAGATTGATTTATGATAACCACTGTCTTTTTATCTACTGGACCAATAATCCTAATAATAGCTTCAGCAGTTATTGTTAATCTTCCAGTTGCCACTCCCTCAATGTCATAACGTGGATGCCTTTCTAAAAATCCCACTGCATTTCTAGCAGTATTTTCATCAAGTGGCTTCAGGAATAAAACTTTATAAGGATCTCGAAGAATACCATCTTTACTGACATCAGCAACTATTGCCTCAGGAATTTGCCTTTTAATAGCCTTGATGTAACTATCCCTGCCCTTGTCCTCTATTTCTTTGTCATATACAACTATAAAATTTTCCATGCTCTCTCCAATCTACTCAACACTTACCTGTTAATCGTGAGTTTATTAATAACTAACCCTCTACAAGCTTGTAAAATGCTAGTTTAATCGTGAGTTAATCGTGCGAATTTTATAAAACACCGATTATTACCGATTATTTTATAGCGTTAAAACATTAACATTTCTTAACATTTTTCACTTTCTAACTTCTTCCAAATAAACCTCAACCCTTGGATTTTCCTTGTCATAAAGAACCCTTGAACCATCATGTGACACAATAATATTTGCATTGTCATCTTCGATGACTTCAGCAGCAACTAAAATGTCACAAGTGGCTTCCAAGAGATTTACTAAATCAACTTTGTGTCTTGTTGGCATAAAATAAAGACACTGAAGGTTATACTTTCCACTAAGTTTTTGCTTGTAGGGTCTTGTGATTTGCCTTAAACAGTCCTTTTCATAAGCAACATAAGCCTTTGAAGGCAGGAGTTTATGATATCCTCCACATTTAACAATTCTTGAAGAGTTTTTCTTAGTTATTGGTCTTCCATAAAGCGTTAAGTTCACTAGATATCAACTCCTAACTTCTCAAATCCTGCTTTTTGTTTTTGCATTGCCATTTCTTCCAGGTCTTCTGCAGAATAGGAATCAGTAATCTGCTTGAAGTTCTTAAACTTATTTTTATTCACAGGTTTAAAATCTCTAAATTTACCATCACAAAGCTTAACCAGAAAGGAGTTTGAAGCAGTGTTAAGATCAAAATTATCGCAGACCCATTTGCTTTTAGAAAGCTCCTCAATTAGCTTATTCACGTTAATATTTGAATTTATCTTTGTGAGGAAGTTAGAATCCACCTTAATTTTGAGCATGCTATTTAATAAAGAGATACTGTTATTAGACACACTATCCTTTACTTTACTTTCCTTTACTTTACTTTGTGTACTTTTGCTAACAATAACCCCAGTTTCTGCAACAGTAATGGGAGTTTCTGCAACAATAACCCCAGTTTTTGTAACATTAACTAATAAATAATCATCTATTAAGTTTTCTCTCTTTCTTCTTTTTGTTATTTCAAAGAATCTTTTTTGAATACCTTTAGAAGTTATAATTTTATATTTCTTAAATAATTCATTAGAAAATAGATCTACTTGCAAGCACTTTTTTAAAACTTCTTTAACATACACCTCTTTAGCCCCAACTGCGTCAGCAACTAAAAAGCATACATCTTCATCCCACTTCATGAAATACCCTTCATCTTTATAGATATTTCCGAGCAGCAGTATAATTATCGCAATACTATTTGGCCCACAAGACTTCATAATTTTTCTAATTTTTATATCATTCATGAAATCAACATCTAAAGGATAATACTCTATCCCTCTACTTAAAGGTCTTGCCATGTTAAAAACTCCTTTCAAGTTGCTAGCCCCGACATAAGTCAGTAGCTAGCACCCAAATTTTGTTTGTTTTTATTAGGATTAACCTTCAAAAGGAGTACCCTTTAAAAAATCTTCCTCTTCTTCAACTTCTTCAACAACTTCTGCATCTTCAATATTTTCAACTTCTTCTGTCTTAGATAGACTTAAAAGCTTTGTAATATCTTCGCAGATTCCAGCAAAATCATCTTTCTTTATATTCCTAGTACTTTCATATCCGTACTTACTTAAAACTGCCTTAACAACCTCAGCCTTACCTTCAGCTAGGTCAAATATTTTCTTTCTGTCGCAATTTCCAATAAATTCATCTTTATTTTCTAAAACAATGGTATCTTCAATTGATGGATCACTTCCCATTTCCTCCGCAGCATAAAGTTGAGATAGATCATCAGGAAATGCCTCTCTTAAAGCTTGAACTAGAGCAACCTTTCTTATCATAATGGCAGGCATGTTCTTCCAAGTTGCAGTTCCCTTATTAAACTCAGAAAGTGCTACTGTGTGGTCAAATGGGACATCCCAATCCTTTATATAAATTGATGCCCAACCACCTACTAAGTTTTCTTGACCCTTTAGGTAGAAAGTTCCCTCTCTCTTTTCGATACCTCTTTCGCTTTGAACTATAATTCCAGCTTTGAAGCCCCTAAAACTTTCATTGGTACTTGCCCTCTTTAGAAAGACATCCTTACCAGTTATGATGTTTGCATCATTGCCAAATTTAATAAGGTAGGCTTCCTTTAAAAAGGGATTCAACTTTTGAGCCTTACAAAGTTCCAAAAATAGTTTTAATTCCTTATCTGTAACCTTGTCAGCATCTCCAGTAACCAAAAACTTCTTAACATCACTTTGAGTCAGTGTTATCTCTTGACCATTAGTTTCGTATTTAACCATTAATTCCTTTGACATAAATTTCCCCCTCAGTATTTAACATTAAAATTTCTAAACTCGGTAATTGTAATACCTTCAATGACTTCTCCGTTTCCATCAACTACAATATTATCTGCAACTAAATTCAAATCTTTCTTTAGCTTAGTCTTATCAATGGACTTCTTAACCTTGATATAGTCGTCTAAGTGCTTATCTTCCAAATCTTTTAATAGGACTTCCTCGTCATAGTTCCATTTCTTTTGAACCTTGCCATAAGATGCAGAGCCTTTTGCAGTCTTTAACTTAAAGTCCTTATCTTCTTCTAGTCTTTTATCTGTATAGATTCTTAAAAGTCCTTCAAAGTATGCAATATCATCTGCAGCCTTCTTCTCCTCAGCTTCAATATATTCCTTGTACTTCCTAATCTCTTCTTCAGCATAGGCCTTTCTTTCTTCAAGGTTAGCCTTTATGCCCTTAAGTCTTTCAAAGCACCAGTCAGCACCTGAAAGAGAAGTAATTTCAAAGGCTTCTCTTTTCTCTTCAACTTCTACATCTTCAATTTCATCGATTAATTTTAAATTTTCCATAAGATCTCCTTTTATATTTTTAATTTTATTAAAAACACAATATGTTGGTGTTTAGTTTTTCTTTCTTGAAATACCATACAATATATAGTACAATTAAAGAAATCTAATATAGGGAGGTGATATTTATTGAAAAACTCAAAACAAACTTCCAAAAGAGCTGCTAGTGCTGCTTCAAGAGTGCTTCGTGACGGTAGAACTTCTAAAGCATCAAAAACAGCTGCAGGAAGTGCTCTATCTCAAAAAGCCTCAAGAAAAACTAAATAACTAACCAACTGAGCAAGATAATGATCTTGCTCTTTTACATATTCATAAAAATTTCTGTAATATCCTTTTTATTTAGCTTAAGAACTCTAGAAATGTTTTTTATATCTTTCAAAGTTAGATTTTCTCCACTATTAGCTATTCTTCTATATAAAGTATCTCTATTCATTCCAATTTCTTTAGCTAGTAAAGTTATATTTAAATTGTTTTCAGCTACTTTTCCTTTTAGTTTTAAAATATCAAGCATTAATAGCAAACCTTTCTTAACTCTCTTCTTCCAAAATCTTCAGTAATTCTGCTAACTTTGATGTTACTTACTTCCTGAGTTCCATTGATATTAAAATTATTTAAAATTTTATCAACTGTGTAGCAATAACCGTTTTGTGTAAGCTCCTCAACAGTGTGATTTTCTAGTAACATCTTCAAAGTCTCTTGATCCTTAAAATCAAGTTCAAATTCAATTTTAAATTTCATAATTTCCCCCTTATTTGTGGTATAATAAAGGCAAATAAAATATATTTATAATTTATTTAGTCCTGTTGTTTAGTCGCTGCAGGACTTTTTTCATTTGCCTTTTCTTTTAAATTTCCAAATTGTTTACTAACTATCCAACCTTTTGTGACTACAGACCCATTAAAGTCTTTTTTATTTGCATGAACATTCGAGTAAGTAAACCCACAAATTTCAGCTAGTTCTTTTAAGGTCTTTGTTTCTACCTTAGCCCCAGTTTCAATATTTACTGCAAGCCAAGATTCCAATAAATCGTATGCTAATCTTTGCAATTTTAAAGCCTTCGCCATAGTAATCAAGCTGTTGCCAGTTAAGTTTCTGCCAAGCAAATGACAACCAATATTTCTTGGTAACATTAATATATTGTCTACTGCCAAATTATCTTTATTTCCATCAATAAAGAATCTAGTTTCAGCATCTTTACCTTTTTGATTAATAGTTTTAAAGCCAAATCTTCTTCCCCAAAGCTTAATACTTGCATAAGATAAATCTATATCTAATCTATCTTTTATAATTTTCATAAGTTCAACCTTAGTCACTTTGCCAGAATACTCATCCATTATTTTTTTAATATCTGACTTTTTAACTCCGTTTATATAATCGTCAGCATAGATCCCATTTTCTCTTAGTATTACTGACACTATTGAACTGCTTATATCTAATCTTCTTGCCATTTCTCGCCCTGAAAGTTTAGTAAAGTTTTTAAGAATAAACTCTTTTCTATCTTCTGGACTAACAAAAACTAGGCTATATAATTTCGGTTTTAACATTTTGTTTTTCAGCCCTAATTATTACTTGAGCATTATTTATTATTTGCTTTGCCATATTAGAAATAGCATTTGCCTTATCAATATCAAAAGCATTCTTTTCAGTATCATCTGCTAATTTTTCTATTTCCTTACCTAATAATTCGTGTAAATCTGTTAATTTCATTCTTTCACTCCTAAAATAAATTAATTAAATAGCTAAAAACCTTGTCAATAACTGTCACTCCTGCATATATAGAGAAAAACAATAGCTTTATAAAGAAATTAGCCAACCAATAACCTAAAATAACAAGTAAGCCAATCCCTAAAATTCTTCTTGCAAGAACTGGTATCTTATAACAACTAATACTTAAAGCTTTCATTTTAACCTCCTAAATAACTTTCAACATTTCCTACATAATCTTCCAACTTTTTCCTAAAAATAATGTAAGAGTACTGCTTTTCATTGAGAATTGCAGCTCCAAAAGGCAATACCCCTTGTTGCAACCCAAGCCTTATAGTTTGCTCAGGCTTCCCAAGGATTTTCGCAGCATCTTTTATAGTTAAAGTAAGGTCACTTAACATAACTACACTCCTTTTAATTCAATTTACATATTTGCTATAATCATCATAAGGAGATGATTAAGTTGATTTATTTTAATACCTCACAACAGCTAGAAAACTTGTGTAAAGCATTATCTGAATTTACAACTGGCTCTAAAATAACCAACATGTTTGATAACTTAAATTTGAATGAAACTCCACAACAACCTAACGATACTAAATGGAGAAGATTGCATACTGCTTTCTGTAATTCTCAAAACAGTTCCAAATCTAGTGCCAAAATAATCCAATGTATTGAATGGATAATCTGTCCTCAAAACTTCATAAATGATAAGAATGCTTGGTCAGATGCAAAAAATACAATTAACAAAGTCATTCAATTTAATGGATTAAAATTAAATGATTCAGGTAAAGTTATTCAAATATCTAAACCAAAAAACTATTGTGAAGCTTATAAAAGATATTCATCATTAAAAAATAAATTAGATCCATTTAAAATTCACCCAAGAATTTTGTCTATTTGTAACCAAGAACTTCTCTCAAAGGATTATTACAGTTTAATTTTTGAAAGTTCAAAACTTGTTATTAAAAAAATTCAAGAAATTTCAGATTACGAGTTTGATGGGATAAATTTAATTAATAAATGTTTTGACTCCAAAAACCCAGTAATTGTTCTAAACTCTTTATCCACTAACCAAGAAAAAAATCTTTACTTTAGCTTAAAAGCTATGTTAAATCTTATTATCTACATGTATAGAAATCCTAAAGCTCATGAATTAAAGGCCTATGATACATCTTCCGAAAAAGATGCAATAGAAGCTCTAATTCTAATATCTAAAGCTTTGACTTTACTTGATGATTGTTCAAAGTCTTCCATTCATTGAGGTCTATCTCTTCATCAGTCACTGTTGCAATTATTCCTGTACTCTCATAAAAAGCTTCAAGCTTACCAGCATATTGGTAGGCTATTTCTTTTGAAACAAAGAACACTGAATCTCTTTTTGAAAGTGATAATGTTCCTTCCAAGTCTGCCAAGTACCTGTCGATTTTATTAATCCTAAATTTTAAAATATAAATCTTAAAATTCCTTTCCCCTTCCATCAATACCTCCCCTTTCAATTCAATTTTTCTATTTGATATAATCACTTCAAGGAGGTGATTATTATAAACGCACATATCAAACTTTTAAATGGCGACTCTGTCTTTATTAATGACTTAGAGTCAATATCCCATAAAGGCGATAGAAGCAGCGTAGAAGATGCTTATCCTAATTTTTCTTTCTATGCTAATTATTTCTATAACTTTATAGGTAAAAACAAATCCCTTTGTGTTTGTGGCAAAGACATACACCATGTAGAATTTTCAAATTCTAAATATTAATATTTAATTCAACAAGGGCATTACTAAGGTGGTGCTCTTGTTGTATTTTTTCAATAAAAACAATACACTCTTCAATTCTTTCTTTTTTCTTATCAAAGGGAATGCTTTCATTAAAGTTCAAATTTAAAATAATTTTATCCTTCATCAATACCTCCTCTCACTCTATCTGTTTACAACTAAATTCATCTTCAAGAATCAACACCACCATCTGTTATAATTACAGTAAGGAGGTGAATATAATGCGTGAAATCAAAAATATTTTCCATGATTCTTTGGATTATTTTAAAGAGCTATCAGATGATTTTGATTTATTTAGAAACGGTTCATATATAGACACAATTAAAGCCTTTTTTTGCTCAAATGAATACCCGAATTCTATACAAACTCTTGATAACATAATTCTAAAAGAAAAAGATATACTAGTTCATAAAACAACTAACACAGAATACACTATTCATGAGTTGAAGCCGATAACTATTTCTGATGAATTGACTGGATATATCGTTGGATATAAGGAAAGTCAATCCAACAACAATGTTTATAACATCAATTCAATCTCTGGCAATTCAGCGATTGGCACGAATGCTGTGTTTAATTATCAAAGTCAAACTATTGACGATCTTTTTAAAACAATAGATGAAGAACTCCCATTTAGTGAGGAAAAAAATCAACTGTTAAAAACTCTCCTTGAATTAAAATCCGAAGAAAAACCATTAGAGAAAAAATCTCTTGCAAAATTCTCAGATTTAATAAAAAAACATGAAAATCTTTTAATTCCTATCGGAACACTTATTGCAAAGATACTTTTTTCTGTTGATTAAGTTTAAAATATTAACCAAGTATAAAAAAGCAATCAGATCACTCTCAGATATTCCCTTATCTGGGAGTTTTATTAATTTAGATATCAATTCTGCCAAAATAGAATTAATCTCTCTCATCCATCTTCCACCTCCTAATTTAACAATTGGTTATTCTACTGTCAAAAAAAATTTCATTTACTTCATCATTTGATAAATCTAAAACTTTTGCTAAATTATCTATTTCAGTTCTTGTAAACTCCCTTTCTCCTCTTTCTTTGCGCGAGTAAGTTAATTCATGCACTCCAATAAGATTTGCTAATTGTTTTTGTGATAATTCTTTTTCAAGTCTTGCAATTCTTAATAATTTAAGATTCATTTAATCACCTCTCTTAATAACCATTTGTTATATACAATTTTACTAACCGTTTGTTATATTGTCAAGTATTTTTTGAAAATAAATTATATTTTTGGTTATATGTGTTTACCGAACGGTATATTTTAGTTATAATCTAATTACCAAAAGTTGTATTAGGTGGTGTGATTATGGATACTTTAGGTAAAAGAATTTTAAAGTTATTAAATGAAAAAAATTTAACTCAAAAAGAATTGGCAAAAATAGCTGGTACTACTGAAGTAACAATAGGTAGATATGTAAATGACAAAAGAGAACCAAGTGCTACTATGTTAGCTTCTATTGCCAACGCTTTGAATGTTAGTACTGATTACCTGCTTGGTCGCCCAGATGAACACCATATAACTAAAGAAAAATCTAAAGCAACAGAACTAGAAGAAGATTTCCCTGAAGGAGTATCTGTACTATATAGAGCAAACAAAAACCTCACACCTGAACAAAAAGAAATGATGCTTCGCATGATAAGAGCAACTTTTTTTGAAGATGAAGATAAGTAAATAATAAAGATTAGTAGGATGAAGATATATGCTGAACTCATAAGAAATTATGAGAAGTAAAAGATAAAAAACTTTTGCGATAACACGTTGAATATAAACACACTCGGAGCAGCTATGAGAGAAAGCGAAACTATTAAGAACGCAATGACTAATTTAAATCAAAAATCTAAAACACTTGAAACACATAGCGAAATTAAAAATGCCATAGAAAAATGGACTAATCCATTTGGAGGTGCTGCTATAGATGAAAATTTGTCCCTTTATGGAGTAATCTATAAAGTGCATTGGGTAAATTCAGGGGAACTCCTCATAGGACAATCCTGAGCCAAGCCAGAAAATCTTGTAAAAGTATCTGGAAGGTGCAACGCATAGATAGTGAGTAAAGAAACAATAATCTATCCACGAAAACCCAACATCCTACTTAACTATATTATAGCAAAAAAAGATGTTAAGAATGATAAAATTAAGTTTTTTTGAAGATGACGAGAAATAAAGTAGGTACTATATGAATTATGATGAACTAAACGAAGAATTATTTTCTCATATATTGTTATTAAATAAATTTTTTATTAAAAATCGTATTTCTTTAGATAAAGTATTTAATGAATTTATTATCGATTCTGATGATAGTAAATGTCAATTCATATTAAATACGCATCTAGGTGGAAATTATGAAAAAAGAATTATATTTAATTTGAGATATAAAAAATCTGATGAAATGGTATTTAGATTAGAAATTGATGGCAAACCTCATATAAATTTAGATGGAACTGTTACAGATAGAAACCATGTTCATATAAATAAATTCCATAATGGAAAAATACAAAAATATGGAATAAGCTTAAGCGAATTCTATGATATAATAATAAAAAATACAAGTGATATTTGTGAAGTCTTTGAAGAATTTTGTAAATACAATAAAATTAAGATTCCTGAATATCAAAAAGTTATGTAGGTGGTTTTATGACAATGTCAGGTTTAAAAAATCAATATTTAAAATTTTTAAATAACTTTGTCTCAGAAGTAAAAATTAATGATAGGGTTACTAGAATTACTACGCCTTTTTTAGATTCTGACAATGATTTGATTGAAATTTATATCGAATATAAAGGTTCAGATAATTATTATCTGACAGATGACGGTATAACATTAATTAATTTAGCTATGAAAGGCGTAAGTTTTGACAATGGTTCAAAACGTATAGAAAAGCTTAATAAGATAGTGACCGATCATGGCGTTTCCATTAATTCTAATGCACTCTTTACAGTTTCCAATAAAAAAGAGCTCCCTTTAAAACTGTTCTTTCTATCTCAAGCAATCCAGAAAGTGTCTGATTTGTATGTATTAAATAAACCATCAATTGTTAATATTTTCAATGACGATGTTAAACTGTTTTTTGATAAAAATGAAATAAGATATACTGAAGACGTTGTTTTGATGGGAAAAAGTAATTTAGGAACAAAATACGACTTTATAATACCTAAATCAAAAAATGCACCTGATAGACTTATACAAACTTGTAATACAATTGAACTAGGTCGTGCTCGAACATTTTTATTTGGTTGGATGGATACTGTTGATAAAAGAAAGGATAACTCCCAACTTTATATAATTTATAACGATTCATCTAAAGATACAACTTCAGAAATAGAGGGTGCTTTAAATAATTATGGTGCTAAATCTATACCATGGAGTAATATAAATGATGATAATTATAAAAAACTGTTAATAGCTTAAAATATATAGGGGAAAACTTCCCTTATATATTTTTTAACCACAAAAGAACAAAGATTTGATAATATGGACTTACTAAACTACAATTTACGCTGTGCCGTTAGCATGGCACATTTCGTACACAAAAAAATTACATACGAAGAAATGCTACTGCCAATAAATGTTGAAGATATCATAAAATACAGACCAGATATTAAGGTGGCAAAAGAAGACCTCTTAGGATTAGATGGATATAGTATTTATAATGATGTCACTAAAAAATATGTCATTGCCCTTGATAACGTAAATTTTGAACTGTCGCGTCAAAGATTTACCCTTGCCCATGAACTTGGCCATATATTTCTGCAACATCACACCAAATATAAATATTTAAATGATTATGTAAAGGAAAAATCTGCAGATGCCTTTGCAGGAGAACTCTTAATGCCTAGAGATATGATGTATAAGACAGCAAAGTTCCCACCAAATTATGTCTTGGACTTATATGGAGTTAGCTACAGTGCCTACGAGCAAAGAAAAAGATTTTTAGATGAGATGGAAGATTTTAACCAAAAAGTTGAAGAAAAAAGAATAATGTCAATAAAAGATGTCATTAAATACTCAAAACACGCTTTAATCTTAGATTAAAAAAAAGGAGAAAACCATGTCAAAAGAATACAGAGTAATAGAAATATTAAATAAAAACGAATTGCTAATCAACTATGGTTCCAATCAAGGGGCATCTGTTGGTAGAAAAGTAACCATAACTATAAAAGGTGAGGAGATAACTGATCCTGAAACAAATGAAATCCTTGGCACTTTAGATATTATAAAAGGAAATCTGGAAATTTACACAGTCTATCCTAATTTTTCAATTTGTAGAGATTTAACTTATGAAGATAGAGACATTATCAAGCCCTTTGGAATGAGAACTAAAACAATAGTTAGAACGAATCCTTTGAATATTTCTGAAGACGATATAAGCGGAAGATGGCCAAAAACTATACCTCCTATAAAGGTTGGGGATATTGTTAGTGTTCAATAATCACTTAACTTTATTTTATATGTATTGACATGTTATTACATTTTGATATAATACTAATATACCGGGTTGGAAAAATGTCCAATCATCTACAAAGCCGGAGTGTTATTTCAAAATAATAACACTCCGGTTTTTTGTTGCATAAAATTAATAATTATAAAGGATTTTAAAGATATGGAAGATATTAATTACGATAAGCCTTTCTTAACATTTGATGAACAAATAGATCATCTAGCAAATACTTATAATTTAATCATTACAGATAGAAATCAAGCAAAATTATTACTCTCCTCTCTCTCATACTATGATTTAATAAATGGCTACAAAGAATGTTTTATGGTCAATGAAAAGTATATAGATAACATAAAAATTGAAGATTTATATGACTTTTTGGAGCTTGATAGGACACTACAGAGCATATTAATAAAGTATAGCATTTATGTTGAAAATAGGTTCAAAAATTTACTAGCGTATGAGATTGCAAAAAATTATGGAGTGTCTATGGATCTCTATTTAAATAGGACTAATTATAAACCATCAAGCAGGTTAGAATATATTTTAAATAGACTTTTTAAAATTCCAAACAGTAAACATGTTCTTAATCCTACTAGACACTACTTAAAAAAGAATCATATACCACCTTGGATTTTATTTAAAAACGCTACTTTTAACGATACAATTGACCTTTTTGCAAACCTGAAAAATAAAGACGCTATAACAATCAGTGATTATCTTTTTAGCAATTTTATCGATTTAGATGAGAATTATAAAAAAGAATTTTCAATAAATAGTTTAATTATAGTTAGAAAATTCAGAAATAAAATAGCTCATAATTTACAATTTATTAAGTTTAGATCTAAACCAAATCAACTTATTCTTAAAAAAATTTCTCCCTTGTTTTATGGATCCTTAATTGAAAAGGAGGATTTCGAAATAAAAAGAGGTATGAGCGATCCTTACGCAATGATACTTTCTATAATTTCTTTGCTGAATGAAGACTTCTTGGTTTTTAAATTTATATTAGATTTACAAAGATTGTTTTTTATATATAAGAATGATCCAAAAGGCAATGGAGATGAAATGCTAAAAAGATATTGCGATATAACTAATATTCCGTATAACTTAGACGAGAGATTTGAAAGGTTTATTATAAAAAAAGTATATTAAAAAAATCCCCTACTCTACCGCCATAGAATAAGGGATTCAGGCTATGAGATTACCGCTATAACCTAAAATAATTATATCACATAGCCTAGTTTATAACTAGGAGGAAGATTATGAGATTACCCAATGGCTATGGAAGTGTATATAAACTTTCTGGCAATAGAAGAAAACCATGGAGGATATTGGCTCCTGCCGATAAGTTTGGCAACCAAAAGACAATAGGATATGCAAAAACAAAATCAGAGGGACTTACTATGCTATCTGATTACAATCAAAGTAAACCTCAAGACAGTAAACCGCCACTATCAGAAATATTTGAAAGCTTTATGATCACAAAAAGACATAAAGCACAAAAAACACAAGATATGTACTATACAACTTGGAATTACTTTGAAGACTTAGAAGATGAGCCCATAGACACAATCAAGTCAAGACACATACAAGATATAGTTGATAATCTTTTAGACGAAGGTAAAAGCTACTCTTCAGTCCACAAAGTAAAAGTATTAGCATCACAACTATATAAAATAGCAATGCAAGATGACTTAATAAGCAAAAACTATGCTCAATTTATAATTCTACCCGACAAACCAAAACCTAACAATGCAACTTTTAGTGAATTTGAAATAAATAAACTATTTGAATTTGCAAAGAATAATTACTGGGCAAAAGTAATGGTAGTAATGATTTATACTTGTATGAGACCAAGTGAACTTTTAAATGTAACAAAATTTAATGTACATCTTAATGAAAACTACATCATAGCAGGTGGAAAAACAGAAGCAGGTACTGACAGATATATCCCAATCTACTACAAAATAAAACCCATAATAAAACAACTTATGGCAACAAAAGGATCAGAATATTTAGTATCTATGGAAGGGGAAAAAGTGAGATATAGATATTACTTAGATAAACACTATGAAGTAATAGAAGAATTAGGACTTCAAAAACTAACACCTCATAAATGTAGAAAGACTGGAGCAACAGAATTCCAAAAAATGGGAATGGATATGGTCACTTTACAAAAAATCATGGGTCATGAAGATTTTAAAACCACAGAAAAATATTATATAGGAGATCTAACGGAAGCACTTCAAAAAGAAATGCAACAACTAGCAAAATAATTTGTGCGTAGTTTGTGCGTTATTTGTGCGTTATCCAAAAAAATTCAGGCGAATTCAAGCGAATTTTATGTATTTAAAAATATAAAGCAAAAAGCCTGCGAACATTGAATTCACAGGCTTTTAAGTGGTGCACCTTTACGGACTCGAACCGTAGGCCCACTGATTAAGAGTCAGTTGCTCTACCAACTGAGCTAAAGGTGCAAATTTTACATTTTTGATATTTTCTCTTTACATTACCAATGCAACAAAAAACATTATAATTAAAAAAAACACTCTTGTCAAGTGTTTTTTAGTCAACTTTTAAACATTTTATAATCAGCTTGTTCTTCAAACATAGAGTAAATATTCTCTATAGTTTTTTCACTAGCTTTTCTTGCTTCTTTAGGTTTTTTTTCTTCAATTAATTTATAAACTTTTTGTAAATTATTAAAATGTTTTTTGTAATTTTTCTTATCTCTAAAAATAAAATTTCCAAATCTGTAAAGTCTTTGATTTATCATGTTCATAACTTCAATTAAAATTTCATTATTAAGAGAACTGACAAGTGCCATATTCCATTCAATAATCAAATTCTGAATCAATTCATCATCTTTGTTATCGATTGCAACACGCAGTTGTTCATTCACATCTTCAAAATATTTTGTCTTTTTATTAAGACCATTCTGTGCCAAAAGTTCAACAGCAAGTGGCTCTAGCGATTTCCTAACTATATAAAGATTTTTGGCTTCTTTTACAGAGATTTTAGAAACTATGTAAGATTTTCTCGGAAAGCTTGTAACAAGTCCATCTTCCTCAAGCTTTTTTAAGGCTTCTCTAACTGGAGTCCTACTAACTCCAAGTTCTGAAGCTATTTCCATTTCAATTAGTTTATCTCCTGGCAATAATTTATTTTTTAAAATTTTTTCTTTCAAATCTCTGTACACCAAATTACTAAGTGATTTTTTATTGCTACGAAGATCCAAAATTTTCCCTCCTCCCTTTTAATAAAATGTTTTCCTGAATCACATTTTTTCTTCTTTTTTATTATATCATATAATTTTATTTTGTTTATAATTTTTTATTTAAGGGTAAAAAATAAATATAAAATTAGAATAATTGTATTAATTTTAAGGGAGGACATATGAAAAAGAAAATTTATTTAGTAACTTTAGGTATTGGTTTAGCCCTTACTCTTTCTGCTTGTGAAGCTCCAAGAAATACAGCATTAGAAGTTAAAAAGAATGATTCACAAATTGAATCTAGTAAAGAATCTGACGATAAAACAAATAAAAAGGATGATAAATCTTTTGAAAAAAATAAGTCCAATGTTAAAGATAATAAAAATCAAAATTCAAAAGATTCTAAGGATGAAAAAAGTGCTGATTCTCAAAAGGATTTATTAAATGTGCAAATCACAAAAGAAAATGCTTTCGATGAATTTAAAAAATTGCACCAAGATGCAAAAGTAGAATCTTTCAAGTTGGAAACAAAAAAACAAGATTTAGTTTACGTAATCCAAGGTTATGATTCTCAAAAAGAATACGAATTTGAACTTAATTCAGAGTCTGGTGAAGTAGTAAAAGACGGAGTTAAGGAAGAAAAAAATGAAGACAAAGTTTCTGATATTCAAAAAAATATGCTAGAATCAATCGATAGTATTACTCAAAAATCTCTCCAAGATGCAGGTGAAGGTTATGTAGTAACAGAATATAAACTTTACTATGACGATGTGAATTATATTGTAGAAGTAAGATTGGAAAAAGATGGCGAAGATATTTCCTATAGTTATGACATTGCAACAGGAAAATTATTAGAAAAGGACCTATGATATAAAACAAAATATAAAATAATTTTTATGCCAGAGAAAAAATATCTCTGGTTTTTTATTTTTATACAATTTAATATCTAATACAACTATTCTTTCCCAAAAATTATACTCTATTTCTTCTTATACTTAATCTTTAAGTTTTAGATTTACATTGTTTGGGAATAAATTAAATATAAAAATTGGAGGTATTTTTATGAAATTTGCTGTGCGTTATTATACAAAAACTGGAAATACAAAAAAACTTGCCGATGCTATTGCAAAGGTCCTTGGAGTTGAAGCTTTGCCTATTAGCACTCCCATAGATGAAGCTGTAGATATTTTATTTTTAGGTAATTCTTATTATGCCTTTAGTATTGACCCAGAAGTTATTAAATTTATTGATTCTCTCAATAAGGACATGGTTGGCAAAATTGTCAACTTTGGGTCTGCTGCTATGTTAAATTCTACTTGGAAAAAGGTAAAAAAAGAATCTGATAAAGTTGGAATTTCTTTAGACGAAAGAGAATTTCACTGCAAAGGAGAGTTTAAGGGACTTCACAAAGGAAGACCTAATGAAGAGGATTTAATGGCTGCTAAAGATTTTGCAAAGAAATTTTTAAATTAGATTCGGAAGCTATAAGTGAAAAAGGATAATTATGATATTTTAGAATTATCAGAAAATCGAGGTAAGACAATTGTAAGGACAAGTATTATTGGAATTTTAACCAACGTTTTATTAGCAGCCTTTAAAGCAACTTTAGGTATACTTGTTAATTCAATCGCTCTTGTTTTAGATGCAGTAAATAATTTATCTGATGCTCTCTCCTCTGTTGTTACTATTATTGGCGAGAAGCTAGCAAGCAAGGCTTCAGATAAAAGACATCCCATGGGCTATGGGCGAATCGAATACATTTCGTCAATGATTATATCTGCCCTAGTGCTATATGCAGGGATAACTTCCCTAGTTGAAAGTGTTAAAAAAATTTTAAATCCAAGTCCAGCATCCTACACAAAGCTTTCTATTATAGTTATTGGTATTGCTGTCGTTATAAAATTTATTTTAGGTAAATACGTAAAGAGCCAAGGTAAAAAGATCAACTCCACTGCATTAATTGCATCTGGTTCTGACTCTTTATTCGATTCAATTCTTTCTCTTTCAGTTTTTATATCTGCTATAATCTTTATGACTTGGGAGATTTCTCTTGAGGCCTACGTTGGAACTATCATCTCCATATTTATGATAAAAGCGGGAATAGAAATGATGCTCTCAACTATTGACGATCTCATTGGACACAGAGCAGACCGCTACATGGTGAAAAAAATTACTGATTTGATAAATGAAGAAGAACAAGTACTTGGTGTTTACGATTTGGCGCTATTTAATTACGGACCAAACAGATATTACTGTTCTCTTCATGTAGAACTTCCTGACACTATGTCAGTTTCTGATGTTGATAAACTCACTAGAAAATTGCAATACAAGGTATATAAAAATACTGGCATAATTTTAATTGCCCTTGGAGTTTATTCTTTTAATACCAAAAATAAAAAAGCTACAGAAATTAGAAAAACTGTTGAAAAGAAAATTTTAAATTATGATTGGGCTCTACAAGTCCACGGATTATATGCTGATACAGAAAAAAAGACTCTGCGATTTGACGTTGTTTTAAGTTTTGATATAAATAGAGAAGATGCTCTCAAAATATTAAGAAATGATTTTGAAAAATTATATCCAGATTATGAGATTCAAATAGTCCCCGATCTTGATTTATAAAAGTTCACTGAATATTTTATCCCCTTATCAATAAAAATGTAGGGGATAAAATTTTTTAATATCTAAAAAATACATAGAACTACTTTTGATTTGCACATAAATAATAATATAACTTCAATCCAATCGTCCATATTAATTGACAACTTTACTAAATAATTGTATAATCTTAAAAATTACTTTTAATTTTTATTGTTTATTTTTAGGCATCTTATATTTACTTAAAAAGGAGAAAAAGATGAAAGTCGTAAAATTTGGTGGCAGTTCTCTCGCTAATGCCACTCAGCTTAAAAAAGTTAAGGAAATTGTAAAAAAAGACGATGCGAGAAAATACATCGTTGTTTCTGCGCCTGGAAAGGGTGTGGGAAACAATCACAAGGTTACTGACCTTCTAGCAATGTGTCACGAATTAAGTGCCCATGCTTTAAATTTTAACGAAGTTTACAAGATCATCGAAGATATTTTTAAAAATATTGTTGATGATCTTGTTTTGGATATTAACATTGATAAAATTTTAAAAGATGTTAAAGATGAAATCACAGAAGTTGCAAGCTACGACTTTGTTGTCAGCCGTGGTGAATACATGAGTGCCAAAGTCCTTGCCAATTATCTTGGATATGATTTTGTTGACGCAAAGGACTTAATTGTCTTTACTGAGGGTGTTTTGAACCTTGATAAGTCAACAGAAAAAATAAAAAATATTTTAAATTCTCACGAAAGAGTTGTTGTTCCTGGTTTTTATGGACTTGATGAAAATAATAAAATTAAAACTTTTTCAAGAGGCGGATCAGATGTCACTGGTTCTGTTATTGCTTCTGCTCTTTATGCAGAAATTTATGAAAACTTCACTGATGTAAGTGGATTTTTGGTGGCAGACCCAAAAATTGTAAAAGACTCCTGCCCTATTGGCACAATTACTTATAAAGAACTTAGAGAATTGTCTTATATGGGTGCAAAAGTTCTTCATGAAGATGCAATTTTTCCTCTTCGTGACAAAAATATTCCCATTAATATTAAAAATACAAATTTCCCCGATGATGACGGGACTTTAATTTTATCTAAATGTAATTTTAGAAATAAAAATATTGTAACTGGAATTTCTGGCAAAAAAGATTTTACTGTAATTAATCTTGAAAAAGTCAATATGAACTCTGAAAAAGATTTTTTTAGAAAGCTAACTACTGTTTTTGAAAGCAATGACATTTCTATTGAACATATGCCCTCAAGTATTGATTCTGTTTCTGTAATTGTCGCTGATTCTTACATTACTCCAAAATTAAACAAAGTTTTGGAAGAATTAAAAATTTATTTAAATGTGGATAGTATTAGTTGGGAACGTGATATTTCTCTCATTGCTGTTGTCGGTCGTGGCATGATAAATGAAAAGGGTGTTTCTGCTAGAATTTTTACTGTCCTTGCAAAGTATGGCATAAATATAAAAATGATAAGTCAAGGTTCTAGTGAAATTAATATAATCATTGGTGTTGAAACAAAAGATTTTGAAAAGGCAATCGAAGCAATCTATCGTGAATTTTATAAGGAGGAAAAAGATGAAATATAATGTAGCTGTTATTGGTGCAACTGGTCTTGTTGGAAGTATGATGTTAAAAGTATTAAGTGAGAAAAATTTTCCAATAGACAATTTATTTTTGTTTAGTTCCAAAAAATCTGCTGGTAAAATTATAAATTACTGTGGCAAGGATTACACTGTCGAAGAGTTAAAAGAAGATTCTTTTGAATATAGAGATATAAAAGTTGCCTTATTTTCTGCTGGTGGATCTGTTAGTAAAAGATTTGCACCAATAGCTACCAAAGCTGGGGTAACTGTTATTGACAATAGTTCTGCTTTTAGAATGGCCCCGCAAGTTCCCCTAGTTGTTCCAGAAATTAATCCAGAAGATATTCTTTATAATAATGGAATTATTGCAAACCCAAATTGTTCTACAATTCAATCAGTTTTACCTCTAAAACCAATTCACGACAAATACAAAATTAAAAGAGTCATTTATTCCACTTACCAATCCGTTTCTGGCTCTGGGATAAAAGGTATTTCTGACTTAAATGAAGGAACTAATCTTGCCTACAAATATCCAATTAAAAATAATTGCATCCCTCAAATCGACGACTTTCTAGAAAATGGATACACTAAAGAGGAAATGAAGATGATAAATGAAACTAAGAAAATTCTTCACGATGACTCTCTACTTGTGACAGCGACAACTGTTCGTGTTCCTGTTTTGAATTCTCACAGCATTTCCATAAATGTAGAAGTTGAAAAGCCTTTTGAAATTTCTGATGTTAAAGAAATTATAAAAAATTATCCTGGAATGATTTTGAAAGATGACCCAACTAATCAAATTTATCCAATGCCACTTCTTTCAAAGGACACAGATGATGTCTATGTGGGAAGAATAAGGCGAGACTTTACTGTCGAAAACGGAATAAACTTGTGGTCTTGTGCAGATAATATTAGAAAAGGTGCTGCAACTAATGCAGTGCAAATTGCAAAGAAACTTTTGGAGGTTTAAATTGAAAATTGCATTAATGGGATTTGGAACTGTCGGCACAGGTGTCGAAGAAATTTTATATAAAAAAAAGATAACCTTTTAAAAAATAATTTTGATATAAAAATTGAAAAAGTTTTAATTAAAAATGTAAATAAAAAAAGAAATCCTTGGAATAAAGATCTAATTTTTACAGATAATTTTGATGAAATCTTAAATTCTGACGTTGACGCAGTCATTGACGCCACATCTTCTGTTGATGAAACTTATAATAGGATTATATCTCTTATGAAATCTGGCAAAAATATTATAACAGCAAATAAGGCTGTGGTTTCAAAACATTTTGAAGAATTAAATGAACTTGCTAAAGAAAATGATATTTATTTTTCTTATGAGGCTTCTGTTGCTGCTGCTATACCTATTATTCATCCTATTACGGAAGAACTTCCCTTTAACAAAATAAAAGAAATTTGTGGGATTTTAAATGGCACATCTAATTATATCTTGTCAAAAATGGAAAAAGAAAATTTAGATTATAAGGAAGTTTTAAAAGAGGCACAGGCTCTCGGTTATGCTGAATCTGACCCCACTGCTGACGTGGATGGCTTGGATTCAATGAGAAAAATTAGAATACTTTCTTCTCTTTTTTACAATGCACAAATTAATGAAGAAGAGATTTTTACCTTTGGAATTTCAAATATTAAAAAATCCGATTTAGATTTCATAAAAAAAGAAGGTTATTCCATTAGGCTAATCGCAAAATCAAAATTAATTGATGATAAAATAAATATCTTTGTAATGCCCACTCTACTAAATGATGATTTCTTTACCAAAACTTTTGACAGCACCAATGCAATAAAAGTTTTTGGAGATAGTTTTGGTGAATATGAACTAAAGGGTGCTGGAGCTGGAAAGCTTGAAACAGCTGATGCCATTATGCGTGACCTTTTAAGAATTCTCTCCAAAAGAGAAATCAAAACCTTTTATAATAACGAAAATAACTTTGATGTTTCAAAAGAATTTACAGAAAAATATTATATTAGAACATCTGAAATTTCAGATACATTAAAAGATATTATCGCAAAAGATAATCTAATAGAAAAAGATCATCATATAATTACAAAAGAAGTTTCTCTTTTTCAAATAAGTGAAATTGTAAAAAACTATACAGAAGAAATTTTTATTGCAAGGGTTGAAGAAATATGAAATTTTTATCTACAAGAAATTCAAATTTAAAAATCTCTGGACTTGAGGCAATTGTAAAGGGCATCTCTGATGATGGCGGTCTTTTTGTTCCTGAATCTTTTCCAAGTTTTAACATAATTAAAAATCTAGATTTAAGTTACACAGATTTAACCCACAAAATCTTATCACTTTACCTTACAGACTTTGATAAAGATGATTTGAAAAAAATAATTGAAAAATCCTATGATAGTTTTGAAGATGAGATTGCAAAAATAGATTACAATAAAAACATTTATCTTGAACTTTATCATGGAAAGACTTCTGCCTTTAAGGACTTTGCCCTTTGTCTTTTGCCCAATCTTTTATCCTATGCCAAAAAATCTCTTGGCATAAAAGAAAAAACTTTGATTTTAACGGCAACATCTGGAGATACAGGTAAAGCTGCCCTAGAGGGTTTTTACAACATAGATAATATTGACATTTTAGTTTTATATCCAACAGAAGGTGTAAGTTCCATTCAAAAATCTCAAATGGACACAACAGACTCTCTAAACTCAAAAGTCATCTCTATCGACGGCAATTTTGATGATGCACAATCTGCTGTGAAAAAAATCTTTAATGACAAAAAAATAAAAGATGAACTGGCAAGAAAAAATATTTATCTTTCTTCTGCAAACTCAATAAATATTGGAAGACTGCTACCTCAAATTGTATATTATTTTTATGCCTACGCTGATTTAATCAAAAACAAAAAATAAATACAGGTGAAAAAATAAATTTTTGCGTACCAACTGGAAACTTTGGCGATATATTGGCCGGATACTACGCAAAAGAGATGGGTCTTCCAATTGACAAACTTGTAATAGCATCAAATTCAAATAATATTTTGACAGATTTTTTCACAACAGGCACCTACGATGCAAATAGAGAACTTAAAAAAACTATTTCTCCATCCATGGATATTTTGATTTCTAGCAACTTGGAAAGGTTAATTTATCACAAATCTTCTGATGTAATTGTTAAAGAAAAAATGAACGAACTACAAAATTCTCATGCCTTTAATTTTGATTATGATTTCTCTGATTTTTTATGTGGCTTTGCAACAGAAGATGAAACAAAAAATACAATTGCCAAAACTTTTAAGGAAGATGGATACCTCATTGACCCACACACAGCTGTGGCGAAAAATATTGTGGATAAATTAGATTTAAAAAACACTGTTATACTTTCAACTGCAAGTCCATATAAATTTTCATCATCAGTTTTATCTGCCCTTAACGGAAATGTTTCTTACAATGAATTTGAAAATATAAAAACTTTAAATAAAATTACAAATGTAAAAATTCCAACAGAAATTGGGAAACTAAAAAATAAAAAAACAATTCACAACAATAAAATAAATAAAAGTGAGATAGAAAACGAAGTTTTAAAATTTGCAAGAAGGGGCAATAGAATAGCTGTACCTGCAACTTCTGCAAACTTGGGCCCAGGCTTTGACACTTTAGGACTTTCACTAAAACTTTATAATAAATGTGAATTTAAAATAATAGCAGATGAGAAAACATTTGAAAAAAATATTAAAAATAATTTAATTTACAAATCCTATGCACATACCTTTGAATATTTTGGCGAAAAAATAACACCAGTAGAATTTAATTTAGATTCTAATATTCCAATGTCAAGAGGTCTTGGTTCTTCTGCTTCTTGTGTAGTAATGGGAGTTATGGCTGCTTTCTATGTAATGGGTGAAAATCTTGATAAATATGAAATCTTAAAAATTGCAACAGAAATAGAAGGTCACCCCGACAATGTTTCACCTGCTATTTTTGGAGGTGCAACTGTATCAATACTAAAAAATAATGAAGTCTTTGTAGAAAAATTTAAAATTTCTGACAAAATAAAATTTTTGGCACTTATCCCAAATTTTAAACTTAAAACAGATTTAGCAAGAGGTGTTCTTCCAAAAAATTATTCAAAAAAAGATGCAATATTTAATATATCAAGAGTTTCCCTTTTGACTTTATCTCTTATATCAGGCAATTATAAAAATTTAGAGATTGCTTTCGAAGATAAAATTCACGAGCCTTACAGATATAAACTTATTCCTGAGATAAATGAAATTAAAAAAATAATAGATGAAAGTTCTGCTATAACTTATTACCTAAGTGGTGCAGGCTCAACTATTATGATTATTCTAAAAGAAGATGACCACAAATCGGAAAAATTCATTGAAGAAAAAATAAAAAATCTAAAAAATGACTACACTTTACTTCCCTTAGAAATAGATGACAATGGTGCTTTTATAATTTAAAAACTATCATTTTATTTTTAAAGTCTATTTGTATACCTTTTTTCTTTATTATTTACACAAATAATGCTATCATAAAATTAAAAACAAAGGAGATCTTATGAAAAATTTTAAAGTAAAAGACTTAGTAATAACGTCGCTTTTCATCGCTCTTGTATATGTATTTACGTGGATTGTAAAAATTCAGCTTCCCTTTGCACCCAACGGAGGACTAATTCATCTTGGCAATGTTCCATTTTTCTTAGCAGCAATATTTTTTGACAAAAGAGTAGGCATGACTGCAGGAGCAATTGGAATGGGACTCTTTGACCTAACAAGCGGCTGGGTACTGTGGGCACCAATGACTATCATTTCTGCGTTAATAATGGGATACATATTGAATAAACTCAATTATGGAAAATTAAATACAAAAAATTTAATTATTTCCTTTGTACTTGTTGCAATTGTAAAAGTTGCAGTTTATTATATTGGCGAAATTTTTATTTTATCATCATTCATAACACCACTTGCATCAATTCCAGGAAATTTAATTCAAATTGCAGTTTCATCTGTAATTGTACTTGTAATATTAAAACCAATGGAGAAAGTTTTTAAAAATATAAAATAATTTTACATCAAAAAAGATAGCCCTTTCGCTATCTTTTCTTATTATAATCTTTAATTTCAAAAATTATCTTCTATAATAATCTCTCTATTCTTATTTATATCTTCTGCTTTTTTTAGCATTATTTCCAAATCTTTTTCATCAAAACTATAAACCTTATCGCAAAAATAGCAGCTGACTTCTGCCTTTTTATCTTCATGAAGTATCTCTCTTATTTCCTTTGGACCCACAGATATAATTGCATCTTCAACTTTTTCGCGAGAACAATTGCACTTGTAACTTATCTCTCTTTTTTCCAAAACTTTAAAATTAATATCCTTCATCAAAATTTCAATTAGCTTTTCTGCATCATTATACTCATCAATAATTGACGTTACATTTGTGACCTTTTTTAAATTTTCCTCTAGCTTTGAAATTTGTTCTTCAGTTGCACCCGGCATAAGTTGAATTATAAAACCACCAGCAGCCTTAATTGAATAATCAACATCAACTAAAACCCCTAAACCAACAGCCGATGGAACTTGATCAGACTGCAAAAAATAAACTGCAAGATCTTCTGCAATTTCACCAGTTGTAAGATTAACAGTGCCTGTATAAGGCTCTTTCATACCAGTATCCATCACAAGGGTTAAGCTTCCATCTCCAACAATTCCAGACACATCTATTTTTCCATCGCTTTCTCTAATAGGAAGATCTGCCAAAGGGTTTGTAACATAACCTTTTACATATCCATCGTTTTTACAAGTTGCAACAATTTTGCCAGCAGGTCCATTTCCATTAATAGAAAGAGTTATTGAGTCCTCTTCATTTTTTTGCCAAGAGCCAATAATTGCTGCAGCAGTTAAAACTCTACCTAAAGCTGCACTAGTAGTCTTTGATAACTTATGAATTTTCGCAGCCTCTTCAACTACATCAGTTGTTATAGCAGCAGAAATTTTTATAGTTTCAGTTTCATCAATTGCCCTTAAAATATATCCCATCATATCACCATCTATTATTATAACAGGTTAATATGAAAATCTCTAATCTAAGTATTCTTATAAATAGAGAAGAAGCAATAAGTGCAGGTTATGAAACTTTCAAAAGATGCCATCCTTAATATTTTTAAACAAATTTAATTTTTATAATGCTTTAAATAAGTATAATTTACTTTCTTGCAATTATTGTATACCTTGAAGTTTTATCACTAACATCTTTAAATTCATAGTCATCGTAAATTTCTACTTCAAAAAATCCTATATCTTCTAATAATTTCTTCACATAAAATAAGTCATAGGCTCTCTCTAAATGTTCTTCATAAAATCTTTCGTACAAATTGTCTTTGGCATTTCTGAAAAAATTGACTCCATAGGTATTTAATTTTTCCTCTTCATCATAAATATTTTCCCAAATATATAGTACATCTTCCACTTCATCCACTGTTACAGGGTCAATATTTTTAAATTTGTACTCTGTATTTAAGTCAAAAATAAAAATTCCATTTTCATTTAAATGCTTATAGGTTGATTCTATTGCTCTTTCAAAATCTTTTTTCTCTGTTAAATAGTTTAAGCTGTCGCCAACAGAAAAAATTGCATCGTAATTTGATGGCGCAGAAAATCCTGCCATATTTTGCCTAAATAATTTTAAATTTTTACTCTTAATTTTATTCTCACATACAGAAAGCATATCGTAAGACAGATCAAAAGCGTGAATTTTAAAATCCTTTGCAAGTTTTTCTGTCAAACCCCCTGTTCCACAAGCCATCTCTAAAATTAATTTAGGCTCTAGTGACCTTTTCTCTAGAACCTCTTTTACAAATTTATAAATTTTTTCATAATCTAGATCATACATCAACTTGTCGTAGAAATAAGCAAAATCTCCGTACATCATATTCTTTTTTCAATCTCCTCTAATATTTCCTCTAAAACAATTGTGGAATTTTCATTTATAACTACATCAGCACGCCTGTCCATTGGTGTTTTATCATTATTTATAATAATCAAGTGGTCAACATAATTTGGAAGAAAATTTACAGGAGAAACTGTAAGGGACGAACCAACTACAATTAATGTTTCTGTATTATCAAGTTCTCTTGCTCCTCTTTCAAAATCATCAGGCATCATATCTCCAAACATCACTACATTAGGTCTAAGTGTTCCACCACACTTATCACATTTTGGCGGAATTTCATCTTTTTCTACTTTTTCACGCATAACGGAGAAAGGATATTCACTTCCACAATTAATGCAGTGTATTCCCCTCGTTTCTCCATGAACTTCATAAATATTTTTTGAACCCGCTTTTGCATGCAAATTGTCAATATTTTGTGTAATTATTCCAGAAAGATATCCCATTTCTTCTAACTTTGCAAGAGCAATATGTCCCTTATTTGGTTCTTGATCGTTTAAATCTTCTAAAATTTTATAGCCCTCTTTGTAAAATATTTCTGGATGATTTAAAAGTCTATCTTTTGAAAGTGCAAGTGCTGGATCCATCTTTGAATAATAACCTGTATTACTTCTAAAGTCTGGTATCCCTGAGTCAGTAGAAATTCCTGCACCTGTTAGTGCAAAAACTTTTTTAGAATTTAAAATTAAATCACAAGCTTCTTTTATCTTATCCATGTCGACCTCCTAAAAAACAATATAGTGATACACAAAGTACAAAATCACAAGTGCAATTATTGGAACGAAATTAAACAAATCAATTCCTTCCACATCTCTATATCTAATTCTTACGTTCTCTCTGCTTTCTCTTTCTTTTTTCAAATTTTTTAAAATAACTCTAATTAAAATTACAGAAAGAATTGAAATAAGAATTAGCAAAATAATTATAGAAAGTTCAAGAGAGCCAATTTCTCGCGATAATTTCGTGCGACGCAAAAATTCAAATAATCTCTCATTCACATATCTCGCTGTGAAAACTGCAATTATATTATTCACAAAATGTGCCACAATAGATGGCAAGATTGAACCTGTGTACTCAATTACAGTAGCAAATAAAAGCCCCAACAAAAATGGAGCGATAAAATTTTGTATATCAAAGTGAAACAATGCAAACACAAGAGCAGAAACAACTATGGCAAACTTTTCTCCATAAACATTATAAGCGTTAACAAGAGTCCCTCTGAAAAAAATTTCTTCACAAATTGCAGGCACAAGGCACATAAAAATTAAATAATTAAAAATTGGCACATTCTGCAACATTATTTCCATAGGAAAATTTTTGTATTCAATAAAGTTTGAAAGAAGTGACAAAAAAATTCCATTCATCAATAGAATAATCGGATAGGAAAGTATCACTATAATAATAGTTTTTAAAATAACTTCAAAGGAAGTCTTTTTTATCTTTAAAACCTCTTTAAGACTCCCCGTTGAAGAAATCAAAATTGCAGGTAATAAGATTATAAATACTTCTGTAATAAAGGTCCCCAAAAAATTAAATTTTTCTTGTATATTAAAACCAATTGTTAAAAATATTATTGCAAGTATAAGCGTGAGTGTATTTACACTCATTACATTTAAAGTTTTCTTTTTAAAATTACTCATTCTTCTTCCTTATAAACTCTTATCAAAAATTTTTCTTGTCACATCTATTATATACAAAATTGTTGGAAAATTCATCTTTAATTGATATTGTATACCTCACTTTGGTATAATTATTTGGAAGGTGATCTTATGAAAAATAGTTCCTTTGAACTTGCACTAAATAAACTTTTAATTTTATATATTATAGATAATTTTAACCATAAATTAAAAGAAAACGATCTAAGTTATTTTGTTTTAAATATAGAACTTTTTAATTATTTTTATTTTAAACAATATTTAAAAGAATTGGAATCCAATGGCCTGGTTCTCTTTGACAGTGATAAAAAATACTATTTGTCAGATGATGGTAAAAAAACTTTAAATATTTTCTATGAACAAATTCCAAAAGAAAATATAAATTTCTTAGATGAAAAAATGGAAAAATATAATCACGAACTTGCAGTTAAAAATTCAATTATTGCAAATTCCTTAGAAGAAAATGGATCTCACTATGCAGATTTGAAAATAATTGATGGAGAAATCCCAGTCCTCAACTTAAAAATTGAAGCATCAGATGCTTTAATGGCAAAAAAAATTTCTGCAAACTTTAAAAAGAATGCAGAAAATATTTATTCGGAAATATTAAAAATATTAACAGAAGAATAATCTCTAAAGGCCACGATTTAAATTTTGCGGTCTTTTTAACTTCTAAACTCTCCATGACCAAATATTATATATTTATAGCTAACTAACTCTTCTAAACCAACTGGTCCTCTTGCATGAAGTTTTTGTGTCGAAATTCCCAGTTCTGCTCCTTTCCCAAACTCTCCACCGTCTGTAAATCTTGTAGACGCATTTACATAGACGCAAGCTGAATCAACTTCTTCTAAAAATTTCATAGCTCTTTCATAGGAATTTGTCAAAATAGATTCTGAGTGTCCAGTGGAGTATTTAGTTATGTGTTCTATTGCCTCATCAACATCTTTAACCGTCTTTACAGAAAATTCATAGTCTAAATATTCTCGAGAAAAGTCATCTTCTGTCGCAGAAACTGAATTTTTAAATTTTGAAATTGATGCATCATCTGCGTGAACTTTTATATCATACTTTTCTACAACCTCATTTAATAGATCAAAAAATTCATCAGGCAAATTTTCGTTAAGGACTAAAGATTCTACTGCGTTACAAACTCCAATTCGCTGTGTCTTTGCATTTTCTATTATCTTAACTGCTTTTTCTACATCACAGTCTTCATCTACATAAATATGGCAATTGCCAACACCTGTTTCAATTACAGGCACCTTTGCATTTTCAACAACTGAATTAATTAAAGACTCAGATCCTCTTGGTAGCAATAAATCTACATAACCCTTTAGTTGCATAAGTTCTTTTGCGGATTCTCTTGATGTATTCTTTACAATTTGCACAAAATTTTCATCATATCCTGCATTTTTTATTCCAAGTCTAATTGCATCTGCTATTGCAATATTTGAATTTATTGACTCCTTGCCGCCCCTCAAAATTATTGCACTAGATGCCTTTAGGGCTAAAATAGAAGCATCAAGAGTTACATTAGGTCTTGCCTCATAAATAATTGCAATAACTCCCATTGGAACAGTTTTTTTACCAATTAAAAGTCCTGCTGAATTTTCTTCCATAGAGAGAACTTTTCCCACAGGATCTTTAAAATCAATCACTTCGTCAATTGACTTTGCCATTGATTCTATTCTTTTATCATTTAAGAGAAGTCTGTCAATAAGACCTTCAGGCATATTGTTTTCTCTTCCTTTTTTTATGTCCTTTTCATTTGCTTTTAAAATATTTTCACTCTCGTTTAAAAGTGAATTTTTAATTGAAGCAAGCATTTTATTTTTTTCAGATGTGTTTAATTTTTTTAATTTATGAGATGAACCTTTTGCAATTTGCCCCAACTCTTTAACACTTAAAATATGTTCCAATTTTTTCTCCCTTCACTATATCTCTAATTATTTTCATATTGTCCCCTGACGCAATTACAACTTCAATATTTTTTTCTATTGCAAGCTTTGCTGCCTTTATTTTTGTATACATTCCACCTGTGCCTACGTTAGATTCGGTTTCTTTTGCCATTCCTTCTATCTCTCTAATATCTTGAACTTCGCGAATTATTTTTGCATCAGAATTTTTCCTTGGATCATCTGTATAAAGTCCCTCAATATCTGTCAGCATTATAAGAAGGTCTGCTTCTGTAATTCTTGCAATTATTGCAGAAAGTGTATCGTTGTCGCCAAATTTTATTTCGTATGTGGAAATTGTGTCATTTTCGTTTATTATTGGAATGGCATTCATCCCCTGAAGTTTTTCAAAAGTATTTTTGGCATTTTTTCTCATCTCGTCATCTTTTTCAATTTGCCTAGTTAAAAGAATTTGTGCAGAATTATATCCATAAGATATTAAAGACCTGTCATAAATATTTGTTAGAGCAACTTGACCAACTGCTGCTGCTGCTTGTTTATCTGATGTTTCCCTTGGTCTTTCTGACAAATTTAATTTTTCACGCCCTGCTGCAATAGCTCCACTTGAAACTAAAATTACATCTATCCCTCTATTTTTTAAATTTGCTATTTCAAAACAAAGTTCGTCGATTTTTTGTAAATTTATCTTTCCATTGTCATGAGTTATGGAAGATGAACCAACTTTTATAACAACTTTTTTTATTTCTTTTGAAAAATTTCTCATTTCAATCACCTTAGATATAATATACTTTAAATCTTAATTTTAGTAAATAATTTTTCTATTTTTCTAAAAAAGTATATTTTAAATAAATAATCATAAGATTTAAAATTTTACCCTCCTACTTTTTCAATATGCTATAATATTTTTGGAGTGTGATTATTTTGCCAAAAATTTTAAAAAAAGAATTACTTGCGCCAAATATTTATTTATTTGACATATATGCACCTAAGATTGCAGCTTCTGCAAAACCAGGTCAGTTTATTATTTTAATAGCCGATAAATATTCTGAGAGAATTCCTCTTACAATTTCCGATTACGATGTTAAACGAGGAAGTGTGCAAATAGTTGTGCAAGCTTCTGGTGAATCAACAAAAAAAATTGTATCTTTTAAAGAAGGTGAAAGCTTTAAAGACTTTGTTGGTCCTCTCGGTCATGCATCTGATTTCTTTGAAATGAATACGAAAGAATTAAAAGATAAAAAATACTTATTTGTTGCCGGAGGTGTGGGAACTGCACCAGTTTACCCTCAAGCAAAATTCTTTAAAGAAAATGGACTAAATTGTGACATTATAATTGGAGCAAAATCCAAAGAATTTGTGATCTTGGAAGATGAATTAAAATCGGTCTGCGACAATTTATACATAGCAACAGACGATGGAAGTTATGGCTTCAAGGGAATGGTAACTGACAAAATCATAGATTTAGTTGAAAATGAAAATAAAAAATATGACCACATCGTTTCCATTGGACCAATGATTATGATGAAATTTGTATGCTTAACTACAAAAAAATATAATCTTCCTACGACTGTTTCTCTTAATCCAATTATGGTGGATGGAACTGGAATGTGTGGAGCTTGTCGTGTTAGCATTGACGGAAAGACTAGATTTGCTTGCGTTGACGGACCCGAATTTGACGGTCACCTTGTGGATTTTGATTCTGCAATGAAAAGGCAAAGACAATATATCGACAACAAAAAGACAAAAACTATTTATGATCACCACTGCACAATGGATCTTGCTGTGTCCGATCACTTGGCAGAAAAATCTGTGCAAGACGAAAACTTAGAAGGAGAAAAGCACGACAACTTTGTAATAAAAAAAGCAAAAGATAGATTTAAAAAAGTACCTATAAAGGAACAAGTCCCTGACGAAAGAAATAAAAATTTTAAAGAAGTTTGTTTGGGATATACTGCAGAAGAAGCTGTAGAAGAATCTAGCAGATGTTTAAATTGTAAAAAACCTGGCTGTGTTGATGGATGTCCCGTTTCAATTGATATACCTGGTTTTATAAAAGAAATTGCAAATGGTAATTTCGAAGAAGCTTACAAAGTTCTTTCTCTATACACTTCCCTTCCCGCTGTCTGTGGAAGAGTTTGTCCACAAGAAACACAATGTGAAGAGAAATGTGTGCTTGCAAATCGTGGCGATGCAGTTTCTATAGGTAAACTCGAAAGATTTACAGCAGACTATGCAAGACGCCATCAAATAAAAGATTCATCCGAAATAAGAAAAATAAATAAAAAAGTTGCCATTATAGGTGCTGGCCCCGCTGGACTTACTTGTGCAGGTGAACTTGCAAAAATGGGCTATGATGTGACAATTTTTGAAGCTTTGCAACAAAGTGGCGGCGTTTTAATTTATGGTATTCCTGAATTTAGACTCCCAGATGAAGTTGTGGAATATGAAGTAGAAAATATTAAAAATCTTGGCGTTAAAATTGAAAATAATTTTGTCATTGGAAGAACTATGACAATTGACGACATAATAAAAGAAGGTTTTGAAGCAGTATTTATAGGATCTGGTGCAGGACTTCCTAAATTTATGAATATTCCTGGAGAAAACTTAAATGGAGTTTACTCTGCAAATGAATTTTTGACAAGAAATAATCTAATGAGATCCTTTGACGAAAAATATGACACACCAGTAAATGTTGGAGAAAAAGTTGCTGTCGTTGGTGGCGGAAATGTTGCAATGGACGCTGCAAGAGTTGCAAAAAGACTTGGTGCAGATGTATCTATTGTTTACAGAAGAACGGAAAAAGAACTTCCTGCAAGAACAGAAGAAGTTCACCACGCAAAGGAAGAAGGCATTAAATTTGAAATGCTAACTGCTCCAGTAGAAATTATTGGCGATGAAGATGGATGGGTAAAATCGCTTAAATGTGTTCGAAATGAACTTGGAGAGCCTGATTCATCTGGAAGAAGAAGACCCGTTCCAATAAAGGGAAGCGAATACGAAGAAAATTTCCAAACTGTAATAATGGCGCTTGGAACAAATCCAAATCCACTTATTTCTTCAACTACAAAAAATCTTGACATAGAAAAATGGGGCGGAATAATTGTAAATGAAGAATCTCAAACTTCTCGTAAAGAAATCTTTGCTGGTGGAGATGCAGTAACTGGATCTGCCACAGTAATACTTGCCATGGGTGCAGGAAAAAATGCAGCAAAATCAATTGACGAATTTTTGAGAAATAAATAAAATAAAAATCTTAGATATTGCATATATAATTTGTAAAATAGCTAATGAGAGATAATAAATTTTTATAATCACAAAAAGATGTAGTGTCCTTTAATCTTAAATTAAATGGCATTACATCTTTATTATCTATAAAATACTATTTTAAAAAGGAAATATTTATTAATAAAATTAATATAACTTTAATAAGTCTAATTACAAAATTATAATTAATATTACAGATTTTATAATTCATATTTTGTGACTAGAGAGATTAAAAACTTCAGTTCTATAATATGAAAAATTCCAAATATAATAAAAACAGGCGCCACATCACATTTATGACTCCTACTTTTTATTTATGTTATGAATTAAATTCTTTATATTCTCTTTTCGCTTTTTCTTGCTCTTCTTGTATTACTTTTATGCTAGCCTTTATTATTCTCTTATCTGCAACTGCAAGTTCTGTCAAAATACAACCTGAAGATTTTACGTTAAACTTCTTTTTCTCATTTTCGTCTGGAATAAATCCAAGTTTTTCTATTATAAGCCCAGAAATAGTTTCGTGATTTTCTGAATATAAAGATGTTCCCAAACCATCATTTATATCTTCAATATCCATTGATCCATCTACAATATATTCGTTTTCGGCAATTTTTTCTATATTGTGATTTTCATCATCATACTCATCTTCAATTTCACCAACAATTTCTTCAACTATATCTTCTACTGTTACCATGCCAGAAAATCCACCATATTCATCAATTAAAATCGCAACATAATTTTTAGATGCTTGAAGTTCTTTTAACAACATATCAATCTTTTTAGTTTCTGGCACATAATAAGGTGACTTTATGCAATTGTCAAGATTTATAGAACTGTAATTATTTTTTGCATACTCCACAAATAAATCTTTTATATAAACAGTTCCGAGAATATTATCCGTATTCTCTCTATATACTGGCATTCTCGAATAACCGTTTTTTAAAATTTCTGTAACTGTTTCTGTAGTAAATTCATCGTAATCTACCATGTAAATAGACGTCCTAGGTGTCATTATTTCATAAGCTAGCTTATCGTCGAAGTCCATAATATTTACAATCATCTCTTCGCCAGCAGAATTTATCACACCTTGTTGTGTGGATACTTTTATATAGCTTTTTAATTCTTCTTCTGAAATTTTTTCTTCTACATCTTCAGAATATTTTCCCATCATCTTCAATACAAAAACTGTTGAAAAGGATAATAATTTCACAAAAGGATAAAATATTTTTGATGCAACTGAAATAACTTGAATTGAGTTCAGTGCAACTTTCTCAGAATTTTGAAGTGCAATTCTTTTTGGAACAAGTTCACCTAAAACAAGAGTTATATATGAAAGCAAAAAAGTCACTAAAATAAAAGCTACTGTTGTTCCATATGTAACGCCCTGATTCTTCAAAAATCTACCAAAAACTTGCGATATACTTGTCGCTGCAGATCCTGATGAGAAAAATCCAGAAAGAGTTATCGCAACTTGTATTGTTGATAGAAATCTAGTCTGATCAGAAGAAACTTCTAAAAGCATTTTTGCTTTCTTATCTCCTTCTTCTGCCAACTCTTTTATTTTGTTATGATTTACTGAAACCATTGCCATTTCAGCTGAAGCAAAAAACGCATTAATTCCTGTTAGTACTGCTATTAAAATAAGTTTAGCCCACAAGGCCCCATCGTCCATTGACATCTTCCTTTCTATCTTTTAAACTTATTATAACAAAGAAAACAAAATTTTAAAAATATAAATTAGATTAAATCAACGTTTAACTCTATTATTTTTATTAAAATTATTGTGGTATATTTAAATTAAATTCATGAAATTGGAGGTTTTAAATGAAAAACTTAAAAAAAATATTTAAGAAGCCTTATTTTAGGATTGTGATTTTAATAGTTGCACTTTTAATAGCCTTTTCTGTTGGCAAAAAAAATATGGAAAAAGAAATGACACCAACTATAACTTCTTCCCTTATAAAAAATAAACTTGTAAATGCTAAGGAACTCACAACCCTTAAGTATTACTACACAAATGTAGGTGAATTTGAAAATCAAAATACTTTTTATGGATACAAAGTTCCCTTTACTTCTAAAAAATTTATCGTTTCCTATGATGGAGTTATAAATGCAGGAATTGATCTTGATAAAATTAAGGTAAGCGTAAATGATAACAATATAAAAATAAAAATTCCTCCCACAAAAATTTTGAGTCATGAAATTTTTGAAGATTCTCTAAAAGTTTTTGATGAGCGTGAATCCATCTTTAATAGAATTGATATTGAAGATTACAACAACTTTTCAAAGGATCAAAAGAAGGAAGTTGAAAAAAACGCAATTAAAAAAGGCCTTTTAAAAGAAGCGGATACATCTGCAAAAAGAGCAATAGAAGATATACTCTCAACAGATACTATTTTAAAAGATTACAATATCCAAATTATAACTGACAGCAAACTAAATTGATTTTTTAAAATTAAATATTTTATAATTAAAGTAACCCCAAGTCTTTATGTGACTTAGGGTTATTTTAATTATTAGATTCTTTTGATTGAAGCGAAAAAACTTTCAAGATCGTAAATCCAAAAAAGAATAAATCTTAAATGATAACACTATAAGGTTCATCTTTATAGTACTCATCTTTTAAATTTATATTAATCCTTTCTTTCTCTATAAGTTTCTTCTACTTTAAGTAATTTTTTTACTTTTTCTAAAGAAACATCGTCTAAAGACTTGCATTTCCATTTTGGTTCATATCCCTTTTCTATAATTTTGGATTTTATTCCTTCGTTCATAGATCTTGTATCTACTGCATAATTTAATACTTTAAGATCTAAATTTAGAGTTTCTTCATAAGTTAAACTTTTACAAACAAAATATTTTTCAAACTGAGTTGCAAGCATAAAGGGATCTTTTTTCTTTAAATTCTCAAAACTTTCTTGTAAAAATTTATCTTCTAAATTTTTTTCTAAATTTTCAAATATTTCTTTTAAACTGGAGTGAGAGAAATGTTTTTCAATTTTTTCCATATTTTTATCTAAAAAAGATTTTTCAGATTCTACTGCATACTTTTCAGCCTCTTTTTTTACTTTTTCTATTAATTCTTCTCCGTTATAAATTTCGGAAAACTCAAAAAGTTTTTCTACTATATTTTTATAATCCTTTGAATTTACACAAACATCTGCTAAATTATATTTTATTAAATCATAAGACTCTAAACTTGCTCCACACAAACCTACATACTGTCCTAAAGCTTTAGGAAGTTTCGATATATAATGGCAAACTCCAACATCTGGTACAAAACCGAGACCAGTTTCTGGCATAGCCCAATTAACATTTTCTTCACATATTATTAAATCAGAATTAATACTAAGTCCGATCCCTCCGCCCATTACAACACCATACCAATGGCTTACAACAGGTTTCTTGTAATTTGCAATATACTTATCGAGAGAAAACTCCTTAGAAAAAAATCCATCTTTTTTATCACAATCAAAATTATTTACAAAATCATAATAAAGTTCTTTTAAATCTCCTCCTGAACAGAACCCCTTTTCAGACTTGCTATCAAAAAGTATTGCCTTTACTCTTTTATCTTTTTCCCATTTTTCTAGTATATTTCTTAATTTTATAATCATCTGAAAATTAAGTGCATTTATTTTTTCTGGTCTATTTAAATAAATCACACCCACATTTCCAACTATCTCTTCTTTAATTAAATCATCTTTAATCATATTATCCCCATATTTAAAACATTTATCTAAAATCATAATTTACTTAAATTTATTAGAAATAAAATAAACCTCTATAAATTTAAAAACTATCTAACTCTAACTTTTGCAGAAATATCTTCTGCCAAAACTTTTATTACAACAACAGACTTTGTCATTTCTTCTGTGACTTTAAATTCTTTATCAGTTTGCACCTTCATTAAAACTTCAAGAGCTTCTATTTTTTCCTCTATGTCTTCAACTATGCTAGCTTTTCCACGACACATTACACATTCATATTCTGCGCCATGACCACAAGCAGTATTTGCTGTAATTATATTTTCGTCTTTGTCAATTTCCACAAAAACATTCTCATTTTTGTTGATACAATCTAACTTGTGACCTTCCTTTGCACTATGCATATAAAAAATAAATTTTTCTTCATTTAATTTGTATCCATAATGCAAAGGGACAACATAAGGATAGTCACCATCAAATAACCCAAGATGCATAAATCTAGCAGATGAAACTATCTCTTCTATCTTCTTAATATCCTCTACTTCTCTATCTCGTCTTCTCATAATACACCTCAACAATATTGTAATAAATAAAAATAAACTAGTCCACTTTATTAAAGTTTTAAAAAAATCCCAACAAAAAGTTGAGATCTAAATAATTATTTTTTGTTTTTTGACATATCTACAATTAAATTTGCAATATTTTCAAAATCAAAAGCAGAAGAATTTATACAAATATCATAATTTGAAATTTCTCCCCACGTTTTCCCAGTATTCCTGCTATAATGATTTGCACGTCTGTTGTTTTCTCGATTCATTTTAAGCTCAAGCTTTTCTTTCTTCACGTTATAAGTATTCAAAATTCTTTCTTCTTTAAAATCATTAGAAGCATAGATAAATACAGATAGTTTTGGAAAATCTTTCAAGACAAAATCTGCGCACTTGCCAAAGATTATTGCCTTTTTATTTTTTGCAATTTCTCTTATTGTTCTTGAATCCAACAAAAAAGCTGCATCATTTGTAGCAATATCTTCCTGTGAATATGAATAATTTTGTCTATACAAATCATAAATTGTTCCCTGTAAAAAGGAATCATCTTTTTTTATATCTTCAGGCTTAAGTTTTCCCTCAAGACTCATTAACTCAATTAATTTCTCATCGTAAAATTCATACTGCAACTTGTCTGCAACTTTTTTTGCAATTTCATTTGCACCGCTGCCATACTCGCCGTCAATTGTAATTAACTTTTTGTCCGTCTTCTCAAAAATCTTTCCAAATAGTGACATATCTTCACCTCTGTAATATTATATACTATCTGTGTGAAATATTTTTTAATTAATATTAAATTATTGTGAAAAATTTTCAAAATTTATTCAAATCTTCTCTTTAAATAATTTTCTATTGGTATCTGTGCCAAAAGTGTAGAAACAAAAATTATAGTCGCACCTATTATCTCTCTTTTGTCCATTCTTTGAGATAAGATAAGCCAACCGAAAAGAGCTCCAAAAACTGATTCAAGGGAACTTATCATAGATGCTATAACTGGATCCAAATCTTTTAGTGCAAGTATCTGTAAAGTAAATCCAATTCCAGAGGACAAAATCCCCGCATATAAAATAGTTGTGTATGATTTTAAAATATTTTCCATACTTATGTCTTCTAAGAAGAAAGCCATAGCAAAAGAAATAATTCCACAAACTCCAAATTGAATAGTCGAAACTAAAACTGTATTTGTTCCTCTTGAATATTTTGAAAGTGATAAAATATGTAATGCAAAAGTTATTGCAGAAAAAATAATTATTATATCACCTTTATTTATTCTAAAGCCACCATTTACAGATAAAAAATAAGTCCCCGTCATAGAAAAAATTATACAAAATCTTATTTTTTTACTTATTTTATTTCCTCTAAAAAATCCAATTATTGGAATAAAAACTATATAGAGCACTGTCAAAAATCCAGCTTTGCCTGCAGTGGTGTAAATGAGTCCTGTCTGTTGCAAATTAATTCCAATAGTAAAAAGAATTCCACACACAATTCCACCTTGGACTGTTTTCTTTATATCAAACTTCTCTTCTCTAAAGGTTTTTGACTTTTTTTTAAATAATATATATGTGAGATACAAAAAAATAACAGAAACAAAACACCTTGCAGCAGTAAAAGTAAAAGGCCCCAAATATTCCATTCCAGCTGACTGTGCCACAAAAGCAAGTCCCCAAATTATTGAAGTTACAAATAACATTATTGAAGATTTAAATTCTCTACTCATCAAAACACCTCCAAAAAAACACCAATCCAGAAGATTATAATCAACTAAATTGGTGCTAGTTTCTTTTATTCAATAATATCATAATTTACCTTACAAAAACAATAATGTATAAAAATTTATTTCTTGTTTTTTATTTAAATTTTATTTCAAAATATTTTTATGCCTTTAAAGTACCACACACGTTCATGTATCGAAATGTTCTATATTTTAAAGTACCAAATTCTTGCATGTATCTATATATTATATGTTTGTTTAGTGTATTTTCATAAATATATTTTTCATTTTATTCTTTTATTGTTTATATTTAGCTATTTTTTGGTATAATCTAGTTGAGCGAAAGATTTCACAAAATTTTAAATCTTATATTATATAGATTATGTTAATATATTGTAAAAATATTATTTAATATTTATCTATTAATCTATAAACTTTTAATACACATTAAATAAAATTCTAAGGAGGTGAATTATGAAAAATCTGAAGAAACTTTTGTCTATTTCTCTATTAGTAACATCTCTTTTTACAGCAAATGTTTATGCAAAAGATGAAAATATATCTCCGACCCTTAAAGAATTAAATGCAATACCTATTTCAAATACAAAAGAAAACAATATTAATTTACCTACAAAAAACAAATTGGAAGAAGGCTTCATTGGAAATTCCACTGAATTCACAAATATGATGAATGCTTATAGATTTTCTCTTGGTCTAAAAGAAGTTAATGAAGATAGAAAGCTTGTCGAGATTGCTCAAAAAAGATGTGAAGAAGAGATCAATCAGTACATAACACAAAATAATATAAACCACATTAGCAAGTCCAATGCAAATGCAAATCTTGGCGAAAATATTTATGGCAGATTTCAATTTGGAAAAACTAAAAATCAACAAAATGTAAATGGTAGAGCACTTGCTGAGTGGAAAAATTCCCCTGGTCACAACGCAAATTTATTGAATAAAAATGCCAAAAATTGTGGATTTGCATATCTTAGAAAAAATATAAATGGAAAAATTTATGAAGTGAGTGTTTATGTATTCGATACCTCTGTAAAATAAAATTATTGGCTAGAGATTTTATTTATAGTTTTTTTACTTTCACTTTTTATATTTGATAAATAAAATTTATTATAATATTTCACAATATTATTTTTAAGTGCTTAATTAATAGACGTTTTTTTAATCTATTGTATAATAGTAGTAGAGGTGAATTTATGATTAAATTTAATTTGTACGAAGAAGGAGGACTAAAAGTCCACTTCCTTAAAAAAAATGAAAAAGCTGAAGGAGAATTTAATAAATTTTTAGAGGATAAAAAATTTATTGGAAAACTAAATGAAATGATTTATCTTCCAATTTTAAATGATGATTCTCATATTTTTATTGGTCTTGGAGAAGACGAAATTGGTCTTGAAGATATTAGAAATATTTTCTTTAAACTTGGAAATATCTTGAGAGAGAACAAAGAACATAAAGTTGAAATCAAAATGCCAGAACTTTCTCTTTGCAACAGAAAAACTCTCATGGCTTCTTACGAAGGACTTCGCCAAAGTGAATATGAATTTACAAAAAAGACTGATCTAGAAGATAAAAAAGAAGACTTTGAACTCACAGTAAATTATTCAGCTTTTAATGGTCCAAAAGAAAAACTTCAAGAAGGCTTAGAAAAAATCACAAATATTATGGACGGAGTTTTTCTAGCAAGAGATCTTGTAAATGAAACTGCCAATGTAATATATCCAGAAAGTCTTGCAAATATAACAAAAGAAAAATTGGAAAAAGTTGGAGTAAATGTAAAAATTTATGAAGAAGATGAAATAGAAAAAATTGGCATGAAGGCATTTTTAAGAGTTGCAGCAGGTGCATCTAATAGACCAAGACTTATTGTGATGGAATATAACAATGCTAACACAGATAAAATTGCTCTAGTCGGAAAGGGATTAACTTATGATTCCGGCGGATACAATCTTAAATCTGCCTCTGGAATAAACTATATGCACTGCGACATGGGCGGAGCAGGAACTGTAATTGGAACAATGTATGCTCTAGCAAAAAATAAAGCAAAGGTAAATGTTGTTGGAGTTGTCGCCGCTTGTGAAAATATGATTTCTGGAACATCTTACAAACCAGGAGATATTATTGATTCAATGAAAGGACTAACTATTGAAGTTGATAACACAGATGCAGAGGGAAGGCTTACTCTAGCAGATGCAGTTCACTATGCTACAAACGATCTTGGTGCAAAGAAAATTATTGACCTTGCTACTCTTACTGGTGCAGTTGTTTCTGCTCTTGGAGAAGTTTATACTGGTGCCGTATCAAATAATGAAGAATTTTATAAAGATGTAGAAGAAGCAGGAAAAATTTCTGGCGAAAAGATTTGGGCATTCCCTTATGATGAAGATTTCAAAAAGTTAAATAAATCAGAAGTTGCCGATATTAGAAACACTTCAAACAATGGTGCAGGTTCAGTAACAGCAGGACTTTTCGTGGGAGCTTTCGTTAAAGAAAATATACCTTGGGTACACCTTGATATAGCTGCAACTGCATACAAATCAAAAGCAGAAAACTACCTTCCAAAAAGAGCAACGGGAGTTCACGTAAAGACCTTAAATAACTTGCTAGATCCTACAGATTGCTAAAAAGCAGACGATTTTCGTCTGTTTTTTATTTATATTTTTTTGACTATTCAAATACTAGTATGTATTCTCCATCCGCAAATCTATTAACTTTTACGGGCTCGCTTACTCTAAAAAAAGTTTTCTCTAAAAAAGTTCCATAAAAATAATCTTTTTTATATCCTGTAATATTCTATATCTAGGTATAAATTCAATATGTGCTCTTCTATTCTCCACTTTTTGTATTTTTCATCATAACTATCAGGATTTGCCATCTGAACTAGATGACCTACACACCAAGATACTCTATAATCATTTCCCTCATAATATCCATCTTTTTTGTTCTTTGCTCCTATAAGCTTTGCTATTGACATTGCAACGCTTGGTTTTTCTGCTATAACTAATTTCATTTTTCCTCCTTAATTTTTTATAAAAAAAGAGCGAAAGATTTCTCCTTCGCTCGCAATTTACCATAGTCTTTACTACATCACTTATTTATTTTTTATTAACAAACTATTATCTTCTCTTAGTTTCACAAATTATTTTAGATTTTAATATAAATTTTAAGAACCATATACTTTTCTATCGTAGATTCTTCTTATTATACGATAGTTAAATTTCATATCTGAATGTTTCTATAGAAGCTAGTATTTCTTCCCATGAAATGTTTTTAGCATAGTCATTTTTTCTTTGATAATTTTTCCAAATATTTCTTAGATCTTCACTTTCCTTTATGGCGTCTATATAAATATTTCGATTTATAAAATAGTCTAAGGTTTCCCTCTCTTTTGCCTTTGCTTTTACTGCTTCAAGCAATTTATCTATGTCCAGAGTGGGATTTAGTTTTAATAAGGTATATACATCATAATAATCTCTAGCTCTTGTGTTTAAAATATTTCTTACAAGAATACTCTCTATCTTTTCAGCTAATATACTAGTAATTGGATAGGCTTTTAAATATATTTCCTCATCAGAGAAAATAGGCAGATAAGAATAATCTATTTCCCTAGGAATAATGAGATCTCCTGTAGTAATATCTATTTTTACCGCTACCTTCATATTAAAAAAATTAGCTATTAGTGTAACCCTAAAATCTTCATACTCCCCAACTTCATGTATATTTATAATTTTTTCTATATGCCAATTTACATTATCATCCAATTCTATAGATAGTATTTCTTCTATAATTTTCTCTATACTATTTTGATCTATTGCTAGACCTTTTACAGTTGTATCAATGTCCATGGTGCTTCTCATGTTAATGCCTATTAGAGAGGAAATTAAAAAGCCTGCTTTAATGACGAAGTTTTTTCTATACTTACTGTGATATAAACGCTCTATAAAACGATCCATCATATAATAATTTATTAAGGTGTTGGCTGGTAATTTTAATTCTTTTTCCTTGTTTTTTATTGTATCTTTTAATTGCCTAGGATCTTTAAATATCATATGAGAACCTCCATGTAATTTCTCATCTGCTCCTTGCTCCCAAAGATTTCTGCATATTTAATTAAGTCTAAGCTATTTAAAATTCCTGCCTCTAAGCCTGCTTTCAAAGCATTAACTAGTAAGTTTCTATCTCCACTTTCTACTTTAGCCATCATTTCAGCCAAGCTTCTTTCTTTCGAATAAACCCAAATCTTATTTCCAAAAGGGCTTGTTATTTCCACCTGACCCAATTTCCATAGTTCCTCTTTTAGGTAATAAAATTTATATCCCTTATCCTTAAGAAGACTGCTATTATATCCGCTGGAAATAGTTGCTACAATCTTTACTGGATTTTCATCGCTTAGGGAATGGAGATAAAGGGCAGTTTCATTGGAAAAAATTGCCTTAGGAGCCCTATACTGAGTAATGTAATAGGGATCTTCTACAAATTCTGGGTGAAGATATAAGCCCCTTACCAGCCTTTCAACCTTTTTATCCTTAGCCATTTGTTGAAGTTTTCTTATACTAATACCAAGTTTATCTAATTCTTCTGCTGATAAAATACCCTTATTCTCCCTCATAAGACTTAGAATTTCATTTTCATCTCTAATCATATTTACTCATCAACCTTTACTTATCTATCGTATATATTTTATCGTATACGATAGATAAGTTCAATCCTTTGACTTCTCATTCATCTTATATCATAAAGAATGTATATATCTTTCTCCTTATATGAAGAATATGAACAGACTAATTTTACATAGTATAAATTCCACTTTTAACTTTTAAAAGTTCTACTCCTTTTGATAATCTACTAAGATAAACAATAGGTACATTATTTTCTCTACAATATTTACATGTTATAATTCATCCTGAATTTTCAAGATATTTTTTAATCTTATCTTTATAGTTCATGAATATACCCCTTTTTCTACTCTCTAATTCTGGTTTTTAAGAATAAAAAAGGGGACTTCTACACTTTGGTGTAAATAGTCATCTATATATAATAGAACATTCTTTAATTTTTGTTAAATATTTCTATTACTTTATTTTTCAAACGAATTATAAAACTATTTCTATAGGCTAAATTATTTATTAAAAATTTATACTCTCTATTTATAGAATCAACGTAAGTAAACATAGACACCGCAAATGCAATAAATAAAACTCCTAGTGAATTAAATAAAGCCCCTTTGGATGTGTCGAATTCATCTCCATAGATACATAATAATACTCCTATAAATAATAATATAATCATTGGCAACTTTACTCTTAGCTGTTTTTCTTGAATTGTTTTAAGCTCATCTTTTAACTGTTTATAATAATTTGGATCAAATATTAACTTTTTATTAATCCACTTTTTATAGCTATCTAAATTTGCTTTATATATATTCTTCTTTAGAAAAAATATGCTTCCTATAATTAATATGCACGCGGATAAGATATAATTGATGAAGGTCTCACTATTATTTAAAATAAATGGTATAAGCGAACAAATCATTATTCCTATACCTATGGATTCTGACTTTATTATTTTTCTTTTGTAGAATAAATATCCTTCTCCACTCTCTTTACTGACATAATAATTATCATCTCCGCTTTTATTCTCTTCTCCATTATCTTCTTTAATTAAATAATCGGTACTCACCTCAAAAATATTTGATAACATCATTAACTTTTCTACTTCAGGATAACCTTGATTATTTTCCCACTTGCTTATAGCCTGCCTGCTAGTTCCTAATCGTTCTGCCAGTAGTTCTTGTGACATCCCTTTTTCTTTTCTTAACTTATAAATTTTTTCTCCTAAATTCATTAATATTTTCTCCTTTTGTACTACAATTAAATCATCTTAAAGTTTCCCATACATTTTTTTTACAATCAATGACTCAATTGCCAAATTTAATATAATTAAAACAGTCCAAGATATTATTAAAAATTTGTAATCAATTTTAAAAAGCAATCCCCAATGTAAAGTTGAATTTATTCCATCTATGAAAATCCAATTTAAAAATATAGAAGATAATACTGCCAATGTACATGAGAATATTGATTTTATTAATATGTCAAAAATATAATTGCTCTTAATTTGTCTTTTTGTAAATCCCAATCTTTTTAAAATTGTCATAGTATAATTATTTTCTTTTATTTCAGAAATAATAGAATTTACGATAATTAATATTCCTGATAGTAAAATAAATATTACTACACTATCTAAAATATACATAAACTGCTTATCAATTTTTTCCTCGTATGTCTTCGCTTGATTCACACTTCTTATTGATATATTAGAATCCTTATCTATTTGTTGAAATGAATTTATAAAATTTTCAAAGGTCTTTCCTTTTTTTAAAATTATATTAGCACTTCTAATCTTATATCTTTCATCAGCTGACAAAAAACCTTCTTTACTCAAAATTAATGACTTTCCATCATTAATCACTGATTTATAACTTCCTTTAATTTCAAAATCTTTTTTCCCAATTTTTATTGTATCTCCAATTTTTAAGCCATTTTTTTGTAATACAAGTTCCGAAGCCAACAAAGTATTTGTATTCTTAACATTTTTTAGATCTTCATTATTTAAATTCAAATACCTTTTTAGTTGACTTTCCATTCTATCATCAATTACATATCCATTAACTTGTATTTCCATACCTTTATAGTCAATGTATCTTTGATATAAAGGATATACTTCTTCAACCATATTTGTTTTTCTTGTATTTTCCAAATTCATGTTTGTAACGGTTGAATCTGAATTAGCATTTAAAACTACATCTCCAAAATATGAATAGTTCAATAAATTATCTATCAATTTGTTAAATTGATTCCCTGTAGCCGCCATTCCTAATGCTAATGTTACTATTAATGTTGTGAGAATTACCACTTTTTGAACTCGATTTTTATTATTACTAAAATTATTTTTTATTAACAAACCATTACAGTTATCTATGAAATATTTATTGCCTATTATTCTCTTTATAAATATTTCTAAGAATATTTTTGTAATAGATATTACCAAAAGAACAACACTAACTATCCTTAAAATTATTTCATATGGTTTGAAAGGAAGATGGTTAAATATTAAGTTCATTCCCAAAACAAAACCAATAATTAAAAAATATATCTTTTTATCACTGACTTTTTTCGTACTTATTGTTTCTCTTTCATTTAATCCATCTGCAATACTCTCATTTAAGTATTTTTTACCCAGCATAATAGATGTTATAAATCCTATAAAAACAACTATTACACTTCCCCAAAATATTCCTATATACGGAAACAGATACGGTATTTTATCTACCTTTAATAATCCGCCAATAATATTTAAAATTATCTTAGAACTTATTATTCCAAAGAATATCCCTGAAAGCACGCCTATTAATGTTATAAATACTCCAATCCCACCTACTATAAAAAATAAATTCCTTTTCCTAGTTCCTAATACTTTTAGTATGGCTATGTCGTTTCTCATTTTTTTAATATAAAAACCTATTGTAATCCAAGTTAAATAATAAGCTAATATCATAATTATAGCTGAAACGATATAAAAAAGATTAAAAAATATATTCAATTCCTTATCAAAAGACGTAGATTTGTATCTTGATTCTTCTATTTTGTACTTACTTCCAATTGTAGAGCTAATATTTTTTATCGATTCTTCAACTTGAGTTTTTTTAAATAAATTTACTCTATATTCTTTTGTACTTATTACATTATTCAATTCTTGGTCAATTACAATACACGAAAAAGAATGTTTCATAACTGTTCCACTATTTTTTAAGATTCCAGATATTAAGTATTCTTTTTCGCCACCGCCTGCTTGTATTTTTATACTATCTCCAATTGATAGTTTATAATCATCACGCAATGATTCTGTTATCATACATTCATTTTTCTCAGGTAAAGTTCCATCTACTACAGATAGGATTCCATTATTTACCTCAATCTTAGGGTTAGTTCCTATTAATAATATAGTTGCTATTTTATCTTTTAACTCTACATTCTTCTCCATTTCTGAATAACTAATTATTGATTTTATCGCTTTATTATTTTGTAACTTATTTTTTAAACCTAAATCATTTTCTCCACCATTTAATTCGATTATTAAATCTGTTCCAGAGGCTCTATTACCAATATAGTTGTTATAATAATTTTTAGTAGAAGCAGCGCAAATTATTGTTGTAACAAAAATCATGATAGCTAAAGCTATTGAGGCTATTGATAAAATATTTCTTGTAATATTTTTTCTTATCTTCCTTTTTAAATAAAATAATACTTCATTCATTCTATCTTCCCGTCTTTTATTGTAATAACCTTACTTGCATATTCCATATCTTGATTAGAGTGTGTAACCATCAATATTGTCGTGCCTAATTCTCGGTTTATATTTTGAAATATTTCTAGAATTATTTTTTTGCTTTTACTGTCTAAATTTCCTGTTGGTTCATCTGCAAAAATAATTTTTGGTCTATTTACTATAGCTCTAGCAATTGCAATCCTTTGTTGCTGACCGCCAGATAACTCTTTTGGAATATATGAAATATACTTTTCTAATCCTATATAGGATATAAATTTTTTTGCCTCTATCATAGCGTCCTTATTTTTAATACCATTGATTAATAATGGCAACATAACATTTTCTAACGCTGTAAGTTCCTGTAGTAAATCATAGTTTTGAAATATAAAACCTATATTTTCTCTTCTAAAAATAGCTTTCTGAGATTCATTCATTTCATTTAAGCATTGATTACTAATGAATACTTCACCTTTAGTTGGTTTTAAAAATCCAGCTAACAAATTTAATAATGTTGTTTTCCCTGATCCACTTTCTCCCTTTATTGCTATAAACTCTCCCTCTTCAATATTTAAGTTTACATTACTTATAATTTCTCCAGAGCTTAATTTAGAATCGTATAATTTACACAAATTGTTTGTTCTTAAAATTTCCATCTGTATAAAACCTCCCTTTTCATATTTAGAGTTTATTATTTTTTTCTTTCCAGTCTATAACTTTAAGATTACACTTTCGCAACTACTGATTGCATTTTAGTTGCATCTTTGCTTTTTACTGATTCTACCAACTTTCATTCCAGCTTATTCAACGATATTCATATAATTACAATTATTTTCTATATGCTAAAAACCTCCTTTTTTTCTTCATATATAAAAAAGACGATTGCTTGATTTCTCAAACTATCGTCTTTTTATAATTTCATATCTAACTTTTCTTAAACTTTTTTAAATAATCCCATTACTTCTAATTTTTTAATATACTTTCAAAAAATAATATACCATTGCTAAATTAAAAGTAGGCCTGTCCTATTACTAATCTTGTGGCAAAAAACTGTTAACTTTGTTTTATTTATATACCAGCTCCATAATTTCTCTTACTTTATTTTCAATCCCCATTTTTAATGCTATATTATAAAGAGCGTGTATATCTTTCTCCTTATATGAAGAATAATGAACGGACTAATTTTTCATAGACTTCTATATCCATTTGATCCTTATAAAAAATAAAATCACAAAGCGTCTTTTCATATAAATATAATCTTACTTTGTTGCCAAACATTATCTCTATTTATATGACACCCAAGTTAGACAGACTTTTTTATATAATGAACATTAAGCCCACTTGGTTTTTCATTAAATTTATTTGACATAGAGCCAATTCAAATTCTTTTAAATTAGATTCTTCTGCTCTTTTTATCCATTCTCTTAAATATTTAGCTGCTCTAACTCTTACTTGGTTGACTAAGAACATAGTAGCACCCACAGGGCACACAGTGAAATAATTCTTTTAACCTATATTCTAATTTTAAATCCTCACTAAAATCAAGTATTAAAGAAACCTCTTTAGCCTGTTCAGAAGTTAGCTCAAAAGGAGGTCTTGTGAGTAAACTCCTACTTTTCTTAAAATATTTTCTAAGCTTAAAAGAAATATCCTTTTGAATTCTCTTTCTAACATTCTCTAGAGCCCATGAAACTTGCCTTATGAAGTGATACCTATCAACTATATGAATAGAATTTCTAAAGAACCTATTCTTAACAGACTTAAAAGTATTAGACATATCACTTACAAAAAACTTAATTTATATGCACCTTCAAACTTTATTTTTAGTTATTTTAAGTTTAGGACTTAATGCGTATAAGTGCAAATTTTTTATGTAAAAATATCTGTTAGAGATTTACTCCCCCAACAGATATTATAGAAACTAAAAAATCTGCTAAAGATTTCTCTCTAGCAGACTTATTTTTTTATAAGAATAATCCACCATGTGATACAAATAGTGGTGCAAATACAAGGGATACAACAGTTATAAGTTTAATTAAAATGTTTAGGGATGGTCCTGATGTATCTTTGAATGGGTCACCAACAGTATCTCCTGTTACAGCAGCTTTGTGAGCTTCTGAACCTTTACCACCATGTGCTCCACCTTCAATATACTTTTTAGCATTGTCCCAAGCTCCACCTGCGTTTGACATAAAGATTGCCATTAATACACCTGTTACAAGAGCTCCTGCTTGAAGTCCGCCTAATGCTTCTGCTCCAAATAAAAGTCCAACTAAAATTGGAACTATTACAGCAATAAGACCTGGCACTACCATTTGTTTTAAAGCTGCTCCTGTTGAAATATCTACACATCTTGCATAGTCAGGAGTTCCTTTACCTTCCATAATTCCAGGAATTTCTTTAAATTGACGTCTAACTTCGTCAATCATTTCTGAAGCCGCATTACCTACTGCTGACATTGTTAGAGCAGAGAAAGCAAACGGAAGCATACCGCCAATAAAAGTAGCGGCAATTACTTGTGGCTTAGAAATGTCAATTCCTGTAAGTCCTGTTGCATTAATATAAGAAACGAAAAGTGCAAGAGCAGTAAGTGCTGCTGACCCAATTGCAAATCCCTTTCCTATAGCTGCAGTTGTATTACCAACAGAATCAAGTGAGTCTGTGATTTCACGAACATCTTCTGGTAAGTCGCACATTTCTGCAATACCACCAGCGTTATCTGCAATTGGTCCATAAGCATCAACGGCAATTGTCATACCAGTTGTTGAAAGCATACCAACTGCTGCAAGAGAAATTCCATAAAGTCCAATAACTGGATCTGTAGTTCCACCTGCTCCAGCATATGCTGCAATAATTCCAATTGCTATTACAATAATAGGCCCAACTGTTGACATCATCCCAACAGAAAGTCCTGCAATAATATTTGTAGAAGCTCCTGTTTGTGATTCAGCTCCAATTCTTTTTACTGGTGCATAATTATCTGCTGTGTAATATTCTGTGAATTTTGAAATTATAAGACCAACTGCGATACCAATTATAACTGGTGCAAAAGGTTTTAAACTTCCAAAAATAGAATTTGATAAAATTGCTGAAGCAATCATAGTAACAGCAGCTGAAACGTATTCTCCTGCATTAAGAGCTTTTTGTGGGTTTTTATCTCCCTTTACAAAAAATGCAGCAATAATAGATGCAATAATTCCAACTGTTGCAACTAAAAGACCAAACTTAACACCATTATCTCCATAAGCAACTACTCCAAGAGTAATAACTGAAAGAAGTGCTCCAACATAAGATTCGAAAAGGTCTGCTCCCATTCCAGCAACGTCCCCAACATTATCTCCAACATTATCTGCAATAACTGCAGGGTTTCTTGGATCGTCTTCTGGAATTCCCGCTTCAACTTTACCTACAAGATCAGCTCCAACGTCCGCTGCTTTAGTATAAATTCCTCCACCTACTCTTGCAAAAAGTGCAATAGAAGATGCTCCTAATGAAAATCCTGTAATGATTTCAGTTTGTCCTCCTGTAAAGAAATATGCTAAACTAATACCAATAATTCCAAGTCCAACTACGCACATTCCCATTACAACTCCACCAGAGAAAGCAACATCAAGCGCTTTACCTAGTCCACCTTTCCAAGCTGCATTAGTTGTTCTAACATTTGCCTTAGTAGCAACTTTCATACCAACATAACCAGCAGTTACTGAAAAGATAGCTCCTACAACGAAACATATAGCAGTTGGAACTGATTTTAATCCTACTGCCAATATAATTGCAAGTACTATTACAAATACAACGAGAGCCTTATACTCTCTTTTCAAAAATGCCATAGCTCCTTCAGAAATATATGAAGAAATTTCCTCCATTCTTTCATTACCGGCATCTTGTTTTGACACAAAGCTTGCTTTATAAAAAGCAAATAAAAGTGCCAAAACACCGGCTATAGGAGCTAGATTTAAAATATTCATTCTAATCCTAATCCTCCTTAAATTTTAATTAAATTGCAACCAAAATAATAAGTGCAATCGCAAACACAATGCTTGTAATCATGACAATTCTGTTTTGAATGTCTTTTTTACTAGAACCTTTGTGTGAACCCCACATAGCAGTTTCTTCGCCTTGAAGAGTTCCCAAACCAGCTTGTTCTGATTCCATTTGTGCTACTATCGCTATTATAACCACGCTCGCAATAATAATTATAACAGATAATAAAGTTTGCAAACTTATACCTCCCTTAAATTTCTATAACATATAAATTCTAACACAGCAAGCCATCCTAATCAACGAATTTATACGTTTTTTGGTAATTTTTTAGATTACACCTATTTTGATTCTTTCTTTATAATTTTTAGATTCCTCTAAACATAAACTTTTGAAATCCAAAATAATATTTGAACTTCACTTTTTTCTACTTATGTTATAATAAAAGTAACAATGAATAACCAGGAGGTTTTTATGAAAAAAAATGTTGGAATAATGGGCTTTGGAAGAATAGGAAGAGATGCTCTGAGAATTTGGGCTCTAAGAGATGATGTAAACTTCGAAGTTACCCATGTAGCCGTTAGAAATTTAGAAAAAACTTTAAAAGAAAGAACTCATCTATTCAAGTTTGATTCAATTTATAGAAAATTCCCCGGCGAAATTGAATTTACAGAAGATGGTATGATAATCAATGGAAAAAAAGTTACTTTTGTCGAATCAAAAACTCCAGACCAAATGAATTGGAAAGAACTTGGTGTTGATATTGTAATTGATTCATCTGGCGCATTTAAAGACGAAGAAAAAGCAAGAGGTCACTTAGAAAGTGGCGCAAAAAAAGTCGTTTTAACTTCTCCAGGTAAGGGCGATATGTTGACAGTTGTGATGGGTGTAAATGATGATAAATACGATCCTACTATTCACGATATAATTTCAAATGCAAGTTGCACAACAAATTGTCTTGCTCCAGTTACTAAGGTTATTTTAGAAAACTTTGGAATTAAAAAAGGACTTATGTCTACAGTTCACGCTTACACTAATGACCAAAACATCCACGACGGAGTCCACAAAAAGGATATGCGTCGTGCAAGAATGGGTGCAGAAAATATTATCCCAACTTCAACTGGTGCAGCAAAAGCAGTTGGAAAAGTTATTCCAGAAGTTGACGGTATTCTTACGGGTTTTGCCCTAAGAGTTCCTGTCCCAACAGGATCACTTGTCGACGTAACTTTTGAACTTGAAAAAGACGCAAGCGTAGAAGAAATCAATGCAGCAATCAAAAAAGCTTCCGAAAATGAACTAAAAGGAATTTTAGAATACTCTGAAGACGAACTTGTTTCTTCTGACATTATTGGCAACACTCACTCTTCTATTTTTGACTCCCTTCTAACAACAGTTAATGGAAAAATGGTTAAACTTATTTCTTGGTACGACAACGAATGGGGTTACACTGAAAGAGTAATTGACCTAACAGAAAAAATTGCCAAAAGTTTATAATTTAATTTATGTAAAAGACTTGCCAATTTAGGTAAGTCTTTTTACAAATAATTTATCAAAAACAAAACCATACTCTTAAAAAATCTACTTTAATCTTTTATAATTGTTCCACTATTTTCTGGTTCATTTGTATTTAAAATCTTTATAGTTATATTCTTTTTCTTCACAGGATTAATTGCATCTCCTTGATAGACCTCAGCACCCTTTTCTATAATCTCTTTTAACTCACTATAATTTAATTTGTCAATTGTCTTGGCATGGGGATCACTTTTTGGATCTGATGTCATTATTCCATTTACATCAGTCCAATTTTCATATACTTTGCTGTCAAGTGCATAAGCAATTAAACTTCCCGTATAGTCACTACCCCCTCTTGTAAAAGTAACTATATCTCCATTTGTATTTCTTCCATAAAACCCTGGAACAACTGCTTTTTTATTTTCTCCAATTTTACTTTTTATAGCATCTGTAGACTTTTCTAAGTTTACTTTCCCATTTACATCAAAAATTATTAAATCTTTGGCATCTATAAAATCATATTCTAAATATTTTGCTAGAATTTTTGCATTTAAAAATTCTCCCCTACTTACTATAAAATCCTTATCTGTGGAATTTTCAATTTCATCAAAGACATATTTTAGTTCTTCATCCCAAAAGCCTTCAAGTCTTAAATCTTTTGCTATTGAAAAAAATCTACTTCTTATCTTTTCCAGTTGAGTATCTCTATATACTTTTTGAAGCTCTAAATTTTCTTCCAAAGATTTTATTATTTGATTTAACTCTTCTATTTTATTATTCTTTTGAGATAAACCTATTAGTTCATCTGTTACTTTTGTATCCTCGCTAAATCTTCTCCCAGGTGCAGAAACAACTATTACATCTCTATCATTCTTAGAAAAAATAATTTTTTTTACTTTTGCAAATTGTCCTGCATCTTTTAGAGAACTCCCTCCAAACTTTGACACAGATTTACCTTTAATAGTTTCAATAGCAAAGGGTGTTTCTTGATAGACGCAATAGTTTAGCCAATTTGAGAAAAATAAATTTCCCGAGGATCTCCACTTCATTTTAATATCTTTATCTGGATCGTTGTCTTTATAATAATTAAGCGGAATATTTATTTTTTTAGACTTAGCTAAATCTCTAATATATTCATTATGAAGAGTTTCTCTATCATATTCCCAATGACCAAAGTTAAAAATAAATCTATGATCCTTCGTTGTTGCAAGAGAAACCCCAGTGTCACTTCTTGCAGCAAGAACTTCAAGATCAGAGATGTCTTCTAAATCTTTTTCATCTACATAGGTATGCCTTGACGTTGGAATCAAAAAAGTATCATCAAACCCCTTTATTATTTTATTATCCTTCAATTTATCAAACTCAAAAACTCCAAATATTTTTTCATCTGCAACTTTGTGTTCAATATCATAATAATATCGAAGAGCTGCCTGTGCAGACCAACATATAAACATTGTAGAAAACACATTTTCCTTTGCAAACTCAAAAATTGTCTTTAATTCTTCCCAATACTTTATCTTTTCGTAGGCAACAAGTTCAATCGGTGCACCAGTAATTATCATAGCATCGTATTTATTGTCTTTAATATCATCATAGGTTTTATAAAAAGCCTTTAATCTTTTTAAATCACTGTTTGCTGGATTATATGATTCCATCCTCACAAGATCAATATTTATCTGAAGTGCAGTATTTGAAAGCATTCTCAAAAGTTGAAGTTCAGTTTCTTCTTTTTTAGGCATTAAATTTACAATTGCAACACTAAGAGGTCTTATATCCTGCTCCTTTGCAGAAGAATCTCTCATAGTAAATATATTTTCTCTTTCTAAAACATCTTCAACGATTAACTCTTTCGGTATTATTAATGGCATCTTTTATCTCCTTATAAAATTTTATAATTTTGTACTTGTAAAATAAAAAAAGCCTCCGTCCACAAAGGACGAAAGCAAATTCGTGTTACCACCTTAATTTTCCCTTACCTCACAATAAGAAACTCTTCAAGTACTATCATACTCTATTGCTATAACGGGCACGCCCGCACTTATCTAAATATCGAAAAGTGCTCAAGAAAGACCATATTCGCCTATTTCTCTTCTACTTCTTTCACCAAACGAAGCTCTCTGTAATCATTAAAATAAGTTACTCTTCTTCCTGTTGAGTTTAAATTTTATAGACATAATAGCACCTATTAGAACTCGTGTCAACTATACATTCAAATTATAAATATAAAATAGTCTTTAAAATTTTCTAAACTTAAAATAAAAAGGTGATAATTAAAATAGAATTTTCTATCCTAAAATATCGCCTTAATATAATTAACTTTTAGTTTTAAGCTTCTTTTCTTATTACATCAATTATAGAACCATCTCTATATTCTACAAGGGCAACTACATCATTTGAAAATTTAACTTCTTCTGGTTTTCCAGTTAATTTTTCTGCCATTTGTTGTAATTCTTTTATACTTTTTATTTCAATTCCAGCTTCTTCAAATTTTTCAATTAAATCTTTTCTACCTGGATTAACAGCAATACCATAATCTGTACATATAACATCAACTGATTCTCCTGGTGTACAAACCGTTGTAACTTTATCTTTTACAATTGGATTTCTTGATCTAACAAGAGGAGCAAGAATTAGTGACATCTTTGCACCAGGCGCCGTATCTTGATGTCCTCCAACTGCCTGGTTTATAACTCCATCTGATCTAGTCATTACATTTACATTAAAGTCAGTGTCAACTTCTAGTGCACCAAGAAGCACAAAATCAAGAGTATTTACTGCGGGAGTTGGATTATTTGGATTTGCATAAGATGATGCTGTTTGTTCAAAATGTTTTGTGTTCTCACGAATTGATCTTACTGCATCAAGGTCAAAAGATTGTGTATCATAAATTCCATCAATTAATCCTTCTTCAAGCATTGTCACCATGTAACCTGTGATACCGCCAAGTGCCATTGATGCCTTGATATTATCTTTTTTCATTTCTTCACGAAGAAGCTTTGCCACTGCAAGAGTTGATCCAGCTGCACCAGTTTGGAATCTAAATCCATTTTTATAAAGTCCAGATGCTTTAATTACTTTAACGGCATTATTTGCAATCAATAAATCTCTTGGATTGTCGTTAAATCTAATTGATCCAGAAACAATTCCTTTTGGATCTCCAATTGCGTCTACTTCAACTACATAATCAACATACATCATGCCAATTGATGCAGGAATATTTGGAAATGGGACAAGATTATCTGTAATTGCAATTACACAGTCTGCATACTGTGCATCCACTATTGCGTAACCTAGTGAACCACAGGCAGATTTACCTTCTCTACCATTAATATTCCCATATTCATCACAAGATGGTGCTGCCAAAAAAGCTACATCAATATGAAGTTCTCCATCTTCAATTGCCCTTGCACGTCCACCATGAGAACGAATAATACATGGCTTCTTCAAAATTCCTTCAGAAATTTTTTCACCAAGCTCTCCTCTAAGCCCAGATGACTGAATTCCTGTGATTACTCCCCTTTCAATAAGTGGAATTAACTTATCGTGACAAGGAGAAAGAGATGATGGTGCAAGAGTCAAATCCTTAATGCCCATATCTGCAATTACTTGCATAACTGTATTTACAACATAATCTCCATTTCTTAGATGATGGTGAAAAGAAATTGTCATTCCATCTTTAAGTCCACTCTTCTTTACAGCTTCTTCAATAGAATTTAAAAGTTTAGTTTCATTTCTGTTTCCATATCTAATCTTTGGAGATGCCTTTCTATCTGTTCTTAAATATTTTCCTTCGCCTTTAAAAGGAACAAGTTCTCCGATGCCTTCAATATATTCAGGGATATCTCTTCCTACTGCATTTTTATTATAGTTCATCAATATCCTCCTTCTTTAGCACTCCACTTGCAACTGCAAGATCAAGAACTCTCTGTGCTCCAGCTATAACTGGATAGTCAACCATCTTTCCATCAACTGTAATAACCCCAGAACCTTTTCTTTCGGCTTCCTTTGAACCTGCAATAATCCTAAGAGATTTAGTAATGTCCTTTTCAGTAGGTGTGTAAACTTCATTTACAACCCCAATTTGTTTAGGGTGAATCACGCTCTTTCCATCAAAGCCCAAATCTTTTATGAATTGAACCTCTTCTCTAAAAGCGTCCATGTCATCAAGGTTTGTATTAACTGTATCAAAACAAGCAATGCCTGCATTCCTTGCAGCCAAAACAATTTGACTTCTTGCAGCAAAAAGCTCCCATCCATGTCTGGATCTTTGAGTTTTAAGATTAGTAACATAGTCAGCAGCTCCTAGTGCAATTCCCATCATCCTAGGTGATGCCTTGGCAATATCAACGGCATTTATAACTCCCGTAGGAGATTCAATAGCAGCCATCATAAGAGTTCTGCCGAGACATCCCATTTCTTCTTCTACTTCAGTAATAATTTCATCAACATCTTTAACATCTTGAGCCGTTTCTGACTTAGGAAGTCTAATTACATCTACCCCAGCCTTAACAACTGCTTTAATATCTTCACGTCCAAATGGTGTATCAAGGGAATTTATTCTTACAACAACCTCAGTATCGCCATAATCTAAAGTTTTAAGTGCATTATAAACTAAAAATCTTGCCGCATCTTTTTGATTGATACTAGTCGCATCCTCAAGATCGATCATAATTGAATCAGGTCCATAAATGTGAGCATCAGTAATATTAGCAGGATTATTTCCCGGAAGAAACATCATTGTTCTTCTCAATCTCTCTTTCAAAATATCAGCTCCAATTATATTCTGTACTTTCAGCTGCTCTAAAGCATGCTGCCGCTACTCTTGCTTTAATTGTGTAGTCCAAGGCTCCCTTGTCTACTGCAATAACCTTTACATTTTCTACATCTAATTCCTTTAAAGTTTCTCTTATAACTTTTTCAATTTGTTTTCCAAATTGCTTTTTTACTGAACTCTCAAGTTCAATAGTTATTCCTTCTCCATCATCAACTGTAATTAAAATATCATTTGATTCAAGAGTTCCAGCCATAGCCTCTTTTTTTAATTTCAAAATATCCCTCCTACTTCTCTACATGAGCGTTCCAAAGAGTATTGATCCTATAACGAGTATAATTCCTCCACCAAGTCTTGATGAAAGTTGAGCGTAAGAAATAAGATCCATTCTGTCAGCTGCTCCAAGAACAGCAAGGTCCCCAGATCCACCTCTATTAGCCATACATAATCCTGCTGTAATAGCAGAGTCAACAAAGAAAAATCCTACAAGATGCCCAATTAAACCTGAACCAATAATTGCACCAATAACAATTAATAAAGCCATTACAACATTTCCTAGTGTAATCGCTGCTCTAAGCTCAAATAAATCTGTTTCAGCACCAACACCAACCATTATAAGAATTACAATATTCTTAGTAAAGAATGTTTGAACTTCCTTTGCAGCTTGTCTCAATTGTCCTGGAATAATTCCAAATCCATTAGCAAAAGCTACTAAAATAATCATAAATGCAAAAGGATGAATTGGCACAGAAGGAACTAGTGGATCCCAAATCTTATCTGCAATAAGATTTCCAAGTTGATAAAAAGTAAGACCCATAAGAATTGCTCCAGCATAATCTTTGATTTGAGTTGTGAATTTTTCTTCTTCCTTTCCAATTTCCGGAGCAGATCTCATAAGAGTTTTCTTATCTCCTGTTAGTTTAGGATTGCTTTCACCAATTCTGTTTAAAATACCGCCAGCAATAATGGCAAAAATATTTGCAATAGTAAGAATTGAAATAGCAAATCCATAATAATTTGCAGCATCATCTCCAGTAACTCTCTGATAAATTTGGCTTAAAGGAACAGCTCCCGCACCATTTCCTCCGCCCATTACTGGAAGAACATATTTTAAAACAGTGTCAGCAGGAGAAACTCCAAAAATAAATCCTCCAAGAATTCCAAGAATTGACGCACCAAGTACACCTCCAAGAATTGCTGGAATATAACCTGCAAAAGACTTCAACATAAGTTGTCTGTCAAGTCCAAGAAGTGAGCCAGTAATAAGCATAATTATAAAAAAGTTCAACAAACCCATTGGTTTTGAATTAACAGACTTAATAAGTTCAACATAATCCTCAGGAATAAAATTATAAAAAACTAATATTGCTGTACCTAAAAATGCAAAAACAAGTCCACCACCAATATAGGTGTTCCAAATAGGAATTCTCTCACCAATTTCATATAAAATAATACCAATTGCGAACATAAGGGCAACACCCCCTGCTAAATCTTTAGATAAAACTCCCAAATAAGTTGCTATAAAAACAATTGCCGACAAAACTAGCAACATTGGAAGATTTAATCCAAAATATTTTTTCTTCATAGAAAAAACCTTCTTTGTTAATATAATACATCACTATGCATATATTGTTCAACATTCTAAAGTTTATTATCTGAAATTTAGTCCATACAATAAATTATAGGATTAATAAACTTATTTTTCAGTAAATATTGTAATCCATAACACATTTATAATAATAGCTAAAACTAAATTTCTTAATTTTATCTTTGCTTTTTTTAAATTAATAGAATCTTTGTACTTAAAACCAAGTTTTTAATACCACCAAAAATTCCAATAAAACTTATGTTTAAATACTATTTTCTTAATATATTTCTTACTTTTTCTTCAAGCTCTCTCAAACTATGCCTTTCTTCTTTTATGCAATTTCTTGCTACATCTTCACATATTATACACTTTCTTTCAGGCAGGTTTAAATTTGCTCTTGATATTTGTCTAAAATTTTCGTCATATATGTCTATATCCAAAAGTCTTCCAGATTCGTTTCCTTCCTCTAGTTTCATCATTTCTCTCTTTATGAACTTTCCATCTCCATCAATAAGTGCAATATACTCCATCCCTGTGTCAAGATTATTGTACTCTTCCCATAAAATTTCTATTTTATTTTCTTCTAAAACTTTTTTAATCTCTTCTATATATTTTTTATGAAAATTTACTGCATCTTCAAAATTTTTTTCACTTCCAGGAATATTTAACATAAAAGAAAGTACAGGCTTTTTATTTTCTTCCACAAATCTTTTAATTTTGTAATATCTCTTTTCTTTGGAATCAAGCATTTTCTGCATTGCAATTGTTTTAGAGTCTTTCATTTATTATCCTCTGCCCTTCTTCTGACTTTAGAGCTTTAATTGTGGCTTCTGGCAAAAACTTGTAGGCTTCTTCAAATTTTCTTTCTTTTAAAAATAATCTAACCTTTGAGGCTGATATTATTTCATCGTCCAGACTTGCCCTTGGAATTTCAACAACTTTTATTCCATAATCTGGCAAGATTCTTTCCATAGTTTCGTTATAATTTTTTGTAACTAAATCCTTATCTTCTGTCCCAACAAATCTTTTTTTTATGTTTAAGGTCCTAGCAAAATACCTTCCAAAAATTTTTGAGTCAAGCTCTGAATAGGCCTTTAATATAGTTTTTTCATCCTTGTAAAAATATGTCGGAAAAGTGTTTTTTGAAATTATATAGTTGTTGCCGGGGTGAACAAGCACGTCATCAAACTTTTCCAACTCTTCTTTTACAATCTTATACCTAAAGTCATAAGGGAAGGTTGATTCGTCCTCCTCCACCATAAAGACGTGTAAAAGGTCTGTCATCTTTCTCGCTTCATTGATTAAGTACAAATGTCCTTTTGTCATAGGATTGGCATTTACAACAATTGCTCCAGACTCCCTTTGATCCTCAATATTTTTTAATAGCTGATTGAGTTCTTCAATTTTATTATCTAAAAGGGCAACATCTTCTGTCTTTTCAACTATAGAAAATCCAAAATCTGTAAAGATTTTAATACTTTTTGGCTTAGTAAAAATAAAAAGATGCTTATTTCCTACTTGGTATTGGTGGTCGAGGAGTCTAGTTATTATTGTGTTTGTAATCCCCATGCCCTGATAAGTTGGGTCAATGGCAAAACACTTTAAGATCCTTCCGGCACAAGACCCAGTCCCGACAACTTTATCGCCATCAAGAGCAACAATTGTGTAGTCCACGTCTCTCTCATATTTTATATCAAAGCCTTCCAAAAATTTCTCAACATCTTTTTTCTCGAACTTCATTACTTGTCTATAATCAATCAATATTTCCCTCCAAGAGATAAAAATACAGTGTCAGAATCAAAAAGTCGGCACATCCACCTGGACTTAAGTTCCTCCTCTTGTATTCTTCATTTATTTTTTGGATTTCTCTCATTCCATCTTCATTTTCGTACAACTTGTTTTTAAGAACATATCCAGAAGTTTCTTTTAAAAACTCTAAACCCTCAAGCCCCCCTCTTTTTATTATATTTGAATCCTCAACAAAAGACATAAAATAAAAAAGGGTTCCATTTAGTGCGCAATCAAGATTTGTTTCTTTTTCAATTTTTTTTAAGAGATCGAGTCCCAAAAGTACTCTAGAAAATCCATCCTCAGCTTCCTCTCGTATTCCCTTTGAGCCATATTTTTTATAATTTTTTTCTCCATGGCTTGTCGCATTTTTTTTATTTAATTCGCTGGTAATCCCTCGATTCAAATATGCAACTCGTGAAGTTATCTTTTCAAAAGAAAATTTTTCTTTTCTTATTTCAATAGCCGTGGCGTATACAATTAAGCCTAGAGAGAAAATAACTCCCTTGTGTGTGTTGGCCCCGCCTGTTGCATCTTTCATCTTTTTTTCGTATATAATTCCAAAATTTCTTAGTTCATCATAATCTTCACCATCTGACTTTTCTCCGAGTTCATAGGCAATTTTAAAATAATCGTGAAGAACCAAAGCTGACTTAAAAAAATCTATATAATCCATGTCCTTGTGAGCGCCTCTATCTATTAAACTTACAAGACCAGGCTTAGGGCTTAGTGAAACTTCATATATAAGAGCATAGGTCGCAATTCTTGCAACAATATTAGAGTTTAACATAATACCTCCAGCTTAATTATAATAAATAAAAAAATTTTCATCTACTTTATTATTTTGTTAAGTCGACACTACTTTTTTCAATAAAAAACTGAGGTTTCCCCCAGTCTTTAAACTATATTATAAACAAATTATTTTAAAATTGTAGGTCATTATATTTTGCCTTAAACACGTAAAAGTTTTCGTTTAATGTGGTTATTATTTGTTCTTGGTGTTCTTTATCTTTAGTATCTATTACCACACTTACTATCATTGAATCGATTGTATCTCCTACTACATCTATATTTTGTTCAATTTTAACTATGTTTGCTCCTTCTCTTTCTAAAAGTTTAGTCATGCGGGTCATTTCACCTGGTTGGTCATTTAATTTTATTCTAAGTTCCATTCTTCTATTTGTTTTGTAAAGGCCTTTTTCAATAACCTTTGAAACTCTTGTGACATCAATATTTCCTCCAGAGAGAACACAACAAACTTTTTTTCCTTTGAAGTTAAATTTTTTATACATAAGTGCTGCCACTGTTGAAGCTGCTGCTCCTTCTGTTATTATTTTGTTTTTTTCAAGAAGAGTCAGAATTGCAGAAGAAATTTCACCTTCTGTTACTAGAACTATGTCATCTACATATTCTTTTACAAGTTCATATGTAATTTTACCTGGAGTTTTTACTGCTATTCCATCTGCAATTGTAGATCCTCCTTTTACTGTCAAAATTTTTCCTTCTCTAACTGACTCATACATGCTCGGAGATATTTTTGTTTGAACTCCAATTATTTTTATATTTGGATTTATATTTTTGGCTGCCAATGCAATTCCTGATATTAGTCCGCCGCCTCCTATGGGCACAACTATTATGTCAAGGTCTGGAATTTTTTCAAGTATTTCAAGTCCTATCGTTCCTTGTCCTGCAATTACTTTTTCATCGTCAAAAGGTGCTATAAATGTATAGCCTTCTTCCCTTGAAAGTTTTTGTGCATAAGCTGCTGCATCGTCAAAGGAATCTCTTACAAGTTCTACTTCTGCTCCATAATTTTTTGTGGCTTTTACTTTTGATAACGGTGCATGATAAGGCATACATATTATTGAAGAAATTCCTCGCTCTGTTGCTGACTTAGCAACTCCTTGTGCGTGATTTCCTGCTGAACAAGCTACAACTCCCTTTGATGCTTCTTCATCTGTCAGTGTTGCAATTTTATTGTATGCTCCTCTTAATTTAAAAGAACCTGTTTCTTGTAAAACTTCTACTTTTAAATAAACGTCTTCCCCTAGATTAGGTGCATATACGATAGGCGTTTCTTTTATGTGACCTTTAAGTCTTTCTCTAGCGTCATAAATTTCTTTTACATCCATATTATTCTCCTTCTTTCTTATGATGAACTATGCTTACAAATTTATCATCTTCCAAAATCTTTCTAACCCTTTTTTCAAAGTCCATTCGGCTCATCCAGATAACTCTTTCACAGCCAAGACATTTCAACTTTATATCTGCACCTTTTCTCATAATTTCCCATTTATTTTCACCACAGGGATGCCCTTTTTTCAAAGTTACAATATCCCCAAGATTATAATAAAGCATCGCTATCCTCCACTTTTAATATTTTGTTTTTTACTACTGGCGTCTTTATATTTTCTCTTTGCATAGTTTTTAATATTTCTGCTCTTATTGCATATTCTAAATCATATTGATTGCCTTGCTTTGTGTAATAAACAAGGCTCATCTTATATGCGTCTTTATCATTTTCTGTTACTCCCCAAAGATCTGGACCAATAACCATTTTTCTGTCATTTTTAAATTTCTTTAAACTTTCATCTATTTTTTCTTTTACAAAAGTTGGATCACAAGAATTATCTACATAAAATTCTATTTTTGTCCTAATATTTGCTCTTTGTTTGTTTGACACAACTGAAATATTGCTATTTGGAATTATGTGAAGTATTTTAGAAAAGTCACGTACTTTAGTAACTCTAAGTCCTAAATATTCAACTACTCCTTCAATCCCTTCTATCTCAACTAAATCTCCAACAGAATATTGATCTTCCAAAATTATAAAGAATCCATTGATTACATCTTTTACAAGATTTTGTGCACCAACACCTATTGCCAGAGAGAATACTCCAAGAGTTGCAAGAATAGGTGCAATAGAAATATTAAATACACTCATAATTATTGTAACCCCAATAAAAATAAGTATAATTTTTATTATTCTTTTTATTAAATTTGTAATTGTAACAATCCTGTTGTAAGATCCCTTTTCTTTAACTTTTTCTGAACTTAGTTGCCTATCTATACATCCATCTATTATTTTTAAAAGGACACATATTCCTACTATAATAATTATTACAATAAAAATCTTCTGCCAAGATCCCATACCTTTAAATGTAGATCTAAGTGCTTTATCAGCTTCATTTGCCACATGATTTGTATTTTTGTTTAAATTCACTTTGCACCTTCTTTGTAAGTTGTTTCTATTTTATCTTCGCCTTCTCTAACTGTATTTGAACTCACAACGGAGTATAAATCAATTTCTCCATTTCTAAGTGCTCCAATTAAAAGTCCATTTATCTTTATTTTATCTAAAGAATATCCAAGCCTCGTATAAAACTCTCCTTTGTTCCCAATTTCTCCACCAATATCACTTGGACCATAAACATAAATGGAGCCTGAAACATTTTCCATCTTATTTACATTTGCAGCTATAATTCTTTTGTCTACTGGATTTAACGTATAATTATATTTTGTTATAATTCCAGAATGAAGAAGGTAAGTATTTCTACCATCTACTAACACATCGGAAATATTCGGTACTTTTTCTTCGTATTTCGTTCCCGAATCCAAAAATCTGTAAAGAGATTTATCTGTAAGTGCAAGAACAGATCTTTTATCTTTTTTTACAAACATAATTATCTCATGATTTATAACTTCGCTTTTTTTCTCGCCCTTATCTAAAGAGTAAAGTAGAGAACTATAACCGCTTGCATCATTTTTCATTTCTGCCACAGAAAGATTTTTGGAATCTAGGACATCGTGAGTCAAAATTTTATTGCCCGTCTTATAAATCTCTGAAAGCGTAGAATCATTGTCCATTAAATATAAAATTTCATTGTTCTCATCCATTATGTGAAAAACAATATTTGCATTTTCATAAGAAATATTAAAAACATTTCCCTTAACTTCTAAAGAACTAAGAAGCTCTCCCATCTCAGAATACATGTGAACTTTTCCCAAATCTTTTTCATATAAAAAAGCATAATTGCCCGCAAAAAATGCTTCAACATTTTCATCTTCACGCTGAATCTTCTTTATAATATTTCCATCTTTATCAGTTATATATAAAACTGGGTCTGCCCACAAAAATACAGACTTAGATGCAATATTAAAATCCTTTATAGGTTCATTTGTACTGACGCCTTTAAGTCTTATTATAGTTCTGTCCTTTGAAAAATTATTGTGATTAAAATATATAAATCCTAAAAAAATTATAAGTAATATTAAAATAATTGCGTGATTTTTTTTTATCTTCAAAAATATCACTCCCAGGTTAATTATATCATTTATAATTTTATTTTTAAATTTTAATTGAAATAAAAAAAGAGATGCCAAAACATCTCCAAAAATATTTTAAAATTCTTCTATTTTTCTTTTTATATTTTCCTTTGTAAATCCAAATCTCTCAAAGACTTCTTTGCCTTTTCCACTAGCTCCGAAAGTATCTATTGAAATTGCCATACCGCCTGTCCCAATATATTTGTGCCATCCAAAGGACGAAAGTGCTTCAATTGAAATTCTCTTAGTAACTTTTGAAGGCAAAATCTCTTCTTTGTAAGCTGAATTTTGTGCGTCAAAAAGTTCCATTGAAGGCATTGAAACTACACGAACACCTTTTAAATCTTCTGCTGCTTCTAATGCAAGATGTACTTCTGAACCTGTAGCTATTACAATTTTTTCAAGTTCTCCTTCTTCTTTTTTAATTATATAAGCACCTTTTTTTATATCTTTTTTAGAGTTTTCAAGCTGTGGCAAATTTTGCCTTGAAAGTGCAAGTACAAAAGGTGTATTTTGTGAATTAAAAGCAAGGTTAAGAGCTGATGCAGTTTCTCTTCCATCTGCTGGTCTTACTACAACTAAGCCTGGGATCGATCTAAGCATTGCCAAATGTTCAATTGGCTCATGAGTTGGACCATCTTCTCCAACTCCAATAGAATCGTGAGTAAATATATAAACATTTGGAAGATTCATAAGAGCAGCAAGCCTAATTGTCGGTTTTAAATAATCGCTAAAAACTAAAAATGTTGCAGCGTAAGTTTTAAGCCCTCCATGAAGAAGCATTCCATTTGTAATTGCACCCATTGCGTTTTCACGAACACCAAAGGTTAAATTTCTGCCGTATCTATTGTCTTTTGAAAAATATTCTTCTCCCTTTAGCATTGTCTTGTTAGATGGTCCTAAATCTGCTGAACCACCAAAAATATTTGTATTTTCTTTTGCAATTTTATTTAAAACTTCTCCAGAAACGGCACGAGTTGCCATGTCCTTTGTAAAACTATCATAATAAGAATCTTCTAATAGTTCTCTCTTTTCATTCTTAAAGGAATTTAAATATTTTTCATATTCTTCTTTATACTTTTCTTTATATTTTTCTTCAATTTTTTTCTTTTCTTTCGCTTTTCTTGTATTTTCTTCAACAATTTCATTAAAATATTTTGCTACATCTTCTGAAACATAAAAATCTTCATCAGGTAGGCCAAAAAATTTCCTTGTAGATTTTCTATTTTGAACACCAAGAGGTTCTCCATGTGCCTTTGCAGAATCTTCTCTAGGTGAACCATATCCAATTTTTGTCTTTACCTCAATAAGTGCAGGCCCACTAGATTTTTTTGCTTCTTCAATTTTTGCATTTATATCTTCTAAATCATTGCCATCATTTACGACAAAAGTATCCCATCCAAGAGCTTTATATCTATCCACTACATTTTCAGAAAAAGCAAGATCTGTCGATCCTTCTATGGAAATTCTGTTAGAATCATAAAGTACAATTAACTTATTTAATTTTAAAGTTCCTGCAAGAGAAGACGCTTCATTGGAAATTCCTTCCATTAAACATCCATCACCAACTAAAGCATAAGTGTAGTGATCCACAAGTTTTAAATCTTTTTTGTTATAAATTGCAGCAAGTTTTTCTTCTGCGATTGCCATTCCCACTGCCATTGCAATTCCCTGTCCAAGAGGTCCAGTAGTTGCCTCTACACCTTTTGTGTGCCCATATTCAGGATGGCCTGGCGTCTTAGAATCAAGTTGCCTAAAATTTTTCAAATCTTCAATAGTAAGACCATAATCAAAAAGATAAAAAAGTGAATACAAAAGTGCAGAACCATGTCCTGCAGATAAAATAAATCTATCTCTATTTGTCCAATTTAAATCTTTAGAATCTCTTACAATATGATTTTTAAAAAGAGCATAGGCCATAGGCGCTGCACCAAGGGGTAGCCCTGGATGTCCTGAATTTGCCTCTTCAATTTGATCCACTGAAAGCATCCTTATAGTATTAATAGCTTTATTATCAATATTCAAAATTCCACTCCTCACTCAACTGAATTTTTATCTTTTAAAACTGCGAACAAAAACTTTGGCAAGTCAATTTGCCTTTTTATCCTAGAAGGATTTTTTATCAGCCTGTATAACCACTCAAGTCCAAGTTTTATAAAAACATCTGGTGCTCTATTTGCCCTTCCTGACAAAATATCTAAAACGCCGCCATTTCCAATAATTATCTTTGCCTTTATTTCATCTTTAAATTCATCTATCCATTTTTCCTGACGCGGAAAACCAAAACCTACAAAAACAATATCCACATCTTTATCATTTATCTCTTCAATTATTTTCTTCTCTTCCTTTGAATTTTCTCCGTCAATTCTAGAATTAAAATATCCATTGTGATATCCAACGACATTGGCATTTTTATATTTTTTATTTACAGCACTTGCAGCATCCTTTGCCACGCCTTCTTTTCCACCGAGAAAATATAAATTAAGACCCATCTCGTCAGCAAGCTCCAAAAGCTTAATAGAAGTATCAAACCCTGTAACTCTTTCTTTTAAAGGCTTCTTTCTCATTTTAGAAGCGTGTATAAGACCAATCCCATCAGCTAAAACTAAATCCCCTGAATTAATTAAATCTTTAAGATTCTCATCTCTTTTAGCTGCCATTACAATCTCTGTATTTGGCGTATAAATCTTATTAAGTTTATCTGATTTTAAAAAATCTCTCAAAATATTTTCACAATCATTATTACTAATATTAAAAATTTCAACACCAAAAATCTTTACTTTTTCCATAATCCTCTCCGATAATAAGTTTATCACATAAAAAAGAGCTTTTCTATAAAGAAATAATTTAACTAAAACTTTAAAATAAAAAGGGGCTGTTGCAAAAGTCCCATCATAGAAAAAGACGAGGAAATATAAAAATCCTCGTCTTTTTTTGATAAAATGTATTTATGAAAACCTTTAAAAATACATCATCATTAAATAACTATACACTAGTTAATGATACAATTCAACTACGATTAAACTTTAATACAGAAATATATATTCAAAATGATGTTAAAA